>JANNTF010000382.1:0-2616 GCA_031403455.1 Alphaproteobacteria bacterium
CGGTCGCGCAAGCTGCGCAGCTTCCTGGATACCTGAACGCGGCATCGTCGACGCGGCGAACGGCCCGGCCCCATGCCGGGCCGTTTCGTCTTGGCGGCCCCGAGTTGCATCTCAGTTTCATCCATGGCACGCCGTCGGGGATGACCCTCTACGATCTGAAACCGCGGTTTCAGGCGCTGTTGCGACCGCTCGTCGGTTGGCTCGCGGGCGCCGGAGTCACGGCCAATGCGGTCACCATCTTCGCGTGTGTGGTCTCGTTGGCGATCGGCGCGCTGATCTTCGCCTTCGCGCCGTCGCGTGCGCTTTTCCTGCTGCTGCCCCCTTGGCTGTTTTTGCGCATGGCGCTCAATGCCGTGGACGGCATGCTCGCGCGCGAGTTCGGACAGAAGAGCGATCTCGGCGCCTATCTCAACGAGCTTTCGGACGTGGTCGCGGACGCGGCGCTGTACCTGCCTTTCGCCCTCATGGCGCCGTTCGCACCGGGTTGGGTCGTGGTCGTCGTCGTGCTCGCGATCGTGAGCGAGATGGCCGGGATGCTTGGCCCCACGATCGGCGCCGCGCGCCGCTACGACGGGCCGGTCGGCAAGAGCGATCGCGCGCTGCTGTTCGGCGCGCTCGGCCTATGGCTCGGGCTGGACCTGCCGACGCCGGGCTGGCTCGCCGCAGTGATGCCGGTACTCGCCGCGTTGCTGGCCTGGACGATCGTGAATCGTGTGCGCGCCGGCCTCGCCGGGGCGCGACGCGGCGCCAGTACCTGAAACGGCGACACACGGGGAACGGCATGCGGATCCACAACGAGCGAAGCTTCACCACGCATGACGATGTCGAGCTCTTCTACCGGCATTGGCCGGTCGAGACGGCGACTCCGCGCGGCGCGATCCTGCTCTTCCATCGCGGGCACGAACATGGCGGCCGCATCGCCCATCTCGCCGACGAACTCGACCTGCCCGACTACGCGATCTATGCCTGGGACGCGCGCGGTCACGGGCGATCGCCCGGTGAACGCGGCTACAGCCCGAGCTTCGCGACCTCCGTGCGCGACGTGCAGAGCTTCGTCGATCACATCACGGCGCAAGACGACGTCGCACCCGAAGACATGGCCGTAATCGCCCAGAGCGTCGGCGCGGTGCTGATCGCCACCTGGGCGCACGACTACGCGCCGCGGATCCGCGCGATGGTGCTCGCCTCGCCCGCCTTCTCGGTCAAGCTCTACGTCCCGTTCGCCCGCACCGGCCTCGCGCTACAGCAGAAATTGCGCGGCGAGTTCTTCGTGAACAGCTACGTCAAGCCGCGCTTCCTCACGCATGACCCCGAACGGGTCGCGTCCTACAGCGCCGATCCGCTGATCACGCGCCCGATCGCGGTGAACATCCTGCTCGGACTCTACGCGGCGGCCGATCGCGTCGTCGCCGACGCGCGCGCGATCACGATCCCGACCCAGCTGCTGATCTCCGGCGCCGATTGGGTCGTGCGCCACGCGCCGCAGCATCGCTTCTTCGTCAATCTCGCCACGCCGCACAAGGAACGCCACGTGCTGCCCGGCTTCTATCACGACACGCTGGGCGAACTCGGCCGCGCCGTCGCTGTCGGCCATGCCCGGCGCTTCATTCTCGAGCGCTTCGCAGTACCGCTCGATCGTCCCTCGCTGCTCGACGCCGATCGCGTCGGCTATACCCGCGACGAAGCCGACACGCTCGCTTCGCCGCTGCCGCCGCTCAGTCTGCGCGGCCTGTATTGGGCGGCGACGCGGTTGGGATTGAAATTCGGCGGCCTGTTCTCGAGCGGTATTCGCCTCGGTCACAAGACCGGTTTCGATTCCGGTTCGACACTCGATTATGTCTATCGCAACGAGGCGCAAGGACGCGGCGCGCTCGGCCGGCTGATGGACAGATCCTACATCGACTCGATCGGCTGGCGCGGCATCCGGCAGCGCAAGCTCCATGTCGAGGAACTGATCCAGCAGGCGATCGCGCGGCTGCGCGCGCGCGCCCAGGCCGTGCGTGTCGTCGACATCGCCGCCGGCCATGGCCGCTACGTGTTGGAAGCGCTGAAGGACGGCGCGCAGCAGCCGGATTCGATCCTGCTGCGCGACTATAGCGATCTCAATGTCGCGGCCGGGCGCCGCCTGATCACCGAGAAAGGCCTCGATGCGATCGCGTCCTTCGAGAGGGGTGACGCATTCGATCAAGCATCGCTCGCCGCGATCGAGCCGCGCCCGACGCTGGGCGTGATATCCGGCCTCTACGAACTCTTCCCCGACAACGCGATGATCAGGCGCTCGCTTGCCGGGCTAGCGCGCGCGATCCCTGTCGGAGGCTATCTCGTCTATACGGGTCAGCCCTGGCATCCGCAGTTGGAGATGATTGCCCGCGCGCTCACCAGCCACCGCCAAGGTCAGGCCTGGGTGATGCGCCGACGCACCCAGGCGGAGATGGATCAGCTCGTCGCGGAAGCGGGTTTCCGCAAGCTCACACAGCGCATCGATCCCTGGGGCATCTTCACCGTGTCGCTCGCCGAGCGGATCGCCTGAACGAGATGAAGATGCTGCAGCATCGTGTCCCCCCACCCCAGCCCTCCCCCGCAAGGGGCAGGGGAATCGCATATGGTTTTTCATTT
>JANNTF010000383.1:0-9786 GCA_031403455.1 Alphaproteobacteria bacterium
CCTTGCGGGACAGGTCCCCAGGTTTTGGCGCCGGCCCGGCGCGCGACCCGCGCGAGCGCGGCAAAATCCACATGTGTGGTCAGATCGGTTTCGCCCGGATTCTCGAGCGGCTCGGCACGCTGATGCTGGCTCACCGCCTGGAGTGTCTCACCGATGCCGCTCGCGCTCGGCCCATAATCGATGAACAGCGCCGCGCCGCCGCGCCGACGCAAGCGTTGCGCGATGGTCGCGACCAGGTTGCGCGCCTGGTCCGAGATCTCCACGATGTCGCCGATCCGGGCCTTGAGATGCGCGGGCTCGAGCGGCGGCACCTCGACGACTGGCCCCAGCGTGAAGTCGAATCGATCATCCGCGAAGGTGACATGGCGCTCGCGCCAGCCATCCGTCGAGCGCACGAGCTGGCGCACCGGCAGGGCATCGAAGAACTCGTTGGCGATCACGAGCATCGGTCCTGCTGGAACGGAGTCGATCGTGTCGTGCCATATCGCGTTGCGGTCGATCGCCTTCTTCTGGAGCTTGCGCAGCTCGCCGTTGATCTCGATCAGATGCAGGTCGATCGCCTGGTAGAAATCCTGCGCCGGGCGCATGACCGCACGCAGCATGTCGGCCATCAGCGTGCCGCGCCCGGGTCCGAGCTCCACCAGCCTGAGCGTCGGCGGCCGACCGAGCAGGATCCACATCTCCACCGCCCAGGCACCGATCAGCTCTCCGAAGATTTGGCTGATTTCCGGCGCGGTGGTGAAGTCGCCGGCTTTGCCGATCGACTGGACCCGCCGGTAATAGCCATGGGATGGATCGGTGAGGCAGGCGGCAATCCAGTCGCTGACCGGGATGGAACGCTCGCTCGTCAAGCGAGCCGCGAGTTTGCGCGCGAGCGGCGTGCTCGGTGGTTTCATGATGCGGGCCGGTCAGCCAGGATCGGTCGCCGGCATGCGGCATAGATCAAGCCGATTCCCACCAGGAGCATCGGGATGCTCAGCAGCTGCCCCATCGTCGCGCCGGCCCACAGGAAGCCAAGATGCGCGTCGGGCTCGCGGAAGAATTCGCACACGATCCGGGCGATCGCGTAGCCGGCGAGAAAACTGCCGCCGATCAGCCCGGGACGCGTGCGCGCCGGGGTACGCCAGGTGAGCCACGCGAGGATCGCGAACAGGACCAGTCCCTCCAGCATCGCTTCGTAGAGCTGGCTCGGATGGCGCGGCTGCCCCGTGGGATCCGAAGGGAAGATCATGGCCCAACCGACATCCGTGGCCCGACCGTAGAGTTCCGCGTTGATGAAATTCGCGAGGCGGCCCAGGAAAAGACCGATCGGCGCCAGCAGGGCCACCACATCGCCCAGGGCCAGCAGCGGAATGCCACGCCTGAAGGCGAACCAGAATGTCGCGGCGATGACGCCGAGCATCCCGCCGTGGAACGACATGCCGCCGTTCCACAGCACGAAGATCTCGAGTGGGTTGGCGAGGTAGAAAAGCGGCTTATAAAAGATCACGTAGCCGAGCCGACCGCCAAGAATGACGCCGAGCGTGACCCAGGCGACGAAATCATCGATGGCGAGTCTGGACATGAAGCGCGGCCGCTGATCGGCGAGGCGCAACGCCAAACGCCAGCCGATCACGATCCCGGCGATGTAGGCCACCGCGTACCAACGCAGCGCGAATGGTCCGAACCGGAAGATCTCCGGCTCGATCGCCGGGAACGCGATGACAAGAGGCATCATGCGAAGCAATCCCCGGCGGCGAGGAAGTCGCGGACGTAGCGCTCGACACCGGCCTCGACGGTGGTGAACGGCCGCGCATAGCCCGCGGCGCGCAAGCGCTCGAGCTTCGCCTCGGTGAAGTATTGGTAGTGATCGCGCAGCTCCGCCGGCATGTCGCGGAACACGATGTTCGCGTTGCGCCCGCACGCCGCGTAGACCGCCGTCGCGAGATCGAGAAAGCTGCGCGCCCGTCCGGATCCGATGTTGAACAAGCCGTTGACGCGGGGCGTGTCGAGCAGCCACAGCACGACGTCGACGCAATCACCGACCCACACGAAATCACGGAGCTGCTGACCATCGCCGATGCCGGCGCGGTGCGACTTGAACAAGGCGAAGGGCTCGCCGCGCGCAGCGATCGGATGGATCTGATGGACGACCGAGCGCTGCCCGCCCTTGTGGTACTCGTTGGGGCCGTAGACGTTGAAGAATTTGAGGCCGACATGTTGCGATGGCCGCGGCTGGCCGGCGGCGAGCGTCTGCGCGACAAACCGGTCGAACAGATGCTTGGACCAACCATAAGGATTCATGGGCCGCAGCTTCGCCAGTCCCGATGACGAAGACTCGTCGTCGAATCCCATCGTGCCGTCGCCATAGGTCGCCGCCGAGGATGCGTAGATGAAGCGCGCCTGATGCGTGCTGCACCACGTCCATAACATGCGCGCGAAGGCGAAATTCTGAGCGAGGATCCTATCGACGTCGCGCGCGGTGGTGTCGCTGATCGCGCCCATGTGAACGATGGCCGTGACGCGCTGAGCCACGGGGCCAGCAAGCCAACTCGCCAGCTTGTCGGGCGCCACCACATCGAACAGGCCGCGCTTGGCGATGTTCTTCCACTTGTCGCCGTCACCGAACAGGTCGCAGCACACCAGCGCGTCGCCGCCGCGCGCTTCGAGTCCTGCCAGGATGTTCGAGCCGATGAAGCCGGCGCCGCCGGTGACCACGATGATGCCGCTCATGGCGAGCCTTATAGGTGCCGCAGTTGCACGCTTGCAACACGGGGTTCCGGTCGCGATAGTCGTGCATCATGCAATCTCAAAATCGTTTGCTCGACGATCTCGCCCGCGCTGCAACCGGCGCCTTGGGCGCCTTTGGGGGTCTCAAGGCCGAGCTGGATCAGCAGGTCCGGGCCCTGGTCGAGCGGTTCCTCAGGAGCCAAGACCTGGTGACGCGCGAGGAGTTCGAAGCCGTGAAGGAAATGGCGGCACGCGCGCGTGCCCAGAGCGAGGACCTCCAACAGCGTCTGACCGCGCTCGAAGCCGCATCCCGACCAGGGAACACGCCCTCGACTTGACCGCGTTGTCGCCGAACTGACGAAATTCCATCCGGCCAGGGGTATTTCTCTTGCGGCGCGGAATCGTGTTTGGCAACCTACCCGATATGGTGTGACGCGCCGACTCGGACCCAAGATGAGGGGCGCGCGTTGCAATCCGGGATGGTTGCTCGGAACAACAAGAGGCTCGCTACCGCATGTACGGTCGGACGGACGAAGCCCGCTCGAACACCTCCAATCCTCTCGATCTCCTGGAGGAAATGGCGGCTGCCCATGATTGGGTGTTCGACCGCACCGCTGACGAGGAGTTGGTGACCCAGATTGCGGGGCGCTGGGGCAATTACAGCCTGCATTTCGCTTGGAGCCACGACAACAGCGCGCTGCAAGTATTTTGCGGCGTGGATCTTCGCGTGCCGCGTCATCGTCGCGGGGCCGTGAACGATCTGTTGCTTCAGGCCAACACGCGGATGTGGCTGGGTCATTTCGACCTGCCTGAAGACGACGATATGCCGATCTTTCGACACACCGTGCCGCTGCGCGGGATCCGGGGCGCCTCGGTGGAACAGCTCGAGGATCTGATCGAGGGCGCCGTCAACGAGTGCGAGCGCTACCACCCGGCCTTCCAATACGTGGTTTGGGGTGGCAAGAGTGCGAGCGAGGCGATCGCCGCCGCGCTCCTCGATACGCAGGGCGAAGCCTGAGAAGATCCGACGGTCGCGGACGCAACGGCCAAATCACCGAAGGAGAAGCGCCATGGAGCCGTCCTCGGGCGGGCTGATGCTCGTCGGTTGCGGGAAGATGGGAGGTGCGTTGCTGTCGGGCTGGCTCGCCAGCGCAGCGACCCCGCGTCCGATCCATGTCGTTGAACCCAATACCGAGGGTGTCGCGCCTTATCGGGGCAAGCCCGGCGTAACCCTCGTCGCACGGATCGCGGATGTGCCGGCGGGAAGCGTGCCTGAGGTCATTGTCTTCGCGACCAAACCGCAAATCATGGACGACATCGTGCCAGCCTATCGCCGCTTCGCCGAGCAAGGCAGCCTGTTCATCTCGGTGGCGGCTGGGCGCACCCTGGCCTATTTCGCCGGCCATCTCGGCGATTCGGCCGCGATCGTGCGCACGATGCCCAATACGCCGGCGCAGGTCGGGCGCGGCATCACGATCTGCTGCGCCAATCGCCATGTCCGCGCCACGCAGCGCCACCTCGCCGATTCCCTGATGAGCGCGACCGGCGAAGTGGGCTGGGTCGACGATGAAGCACTGATCGACGCGGTGACGGCCGTGTCGGGCAGCGGCCCCGCATACGTCTTCCTCCTCGCCGAATGCATGGCACAGGCAGGAATCGAAGTCGGACTGGCCCCGGAACTGGCGGCCCGGCTCGCGCGCGCCACGGTGGCCGGCGCCGGCGAACTCCTGCACCGCTCGCCCGAGCCACCGGCGCGGCTGCGTCAGAACGTGACATCGCCCAACGGGACGACCGCCGCTGCGCTGAGCGTGCTGATGGCCGAAGACGGGTTGCAGTCGCTGATGTCGCGGGCGGTGGCCGCCGCCGCCCGACGGTCACGCGAACTCGGCTGATTGCCGTGACATGCCACCGGCTTTGACGTGGCGCCGCTTCTCTCTAGGTTGAGGGGAGATGACGAAACGGAGGCAAGCATGGCCGAACGCCGAAAGCCAAAGACGACCCGCCGTCCGGCGGCGCCGAGATCATCGGGTATCGATCGCGATGCCGTCGTGCTGAGCGCGATGAATTTGTTCGCCGCGCGCGGCTGGTTCGACGTTTCGCTCGTCGATATCGCCGCCGATTCTGGGATCAGCCTCGCCGATCTCCACCCGGTCTTTCCGTCCAAATCCGCGATCCTGCGCGGCTTCACAACGCTGATCGACCGGCAGGTTCTGGCCACCGCGACGGAGAGCGACGCTTCCGTGCGCGAGCGACTATTCGAGGTCTTCATGCGCCGATTCGACGCGCTGCAGCCGCATCGCAAGACGTTGCAGCGTCTGAGTCATGATTTGCCGCGCGATCCTGGCGCCGCGCTGGCGGCGGCGTGCCGCGCAAGGCGGTCGTTGCGCGCCATGGCCGACCTCGCCGGCGTCGCGACCGAAGGACCGCTCGGCATGCTGCGCATCAAGGCATTGATGGCGCTGCAAGCCTGGCTCATGCGAACTTGGTTGGCCGACGAATCGACGGACATGGCGCGCACGATGAAGAGCCTCGACCAGGGGCTCGAGCGTTTGGAGATGATCGCGCGCGCGGTGCCGTCGATGCGCCGACGCGCAGCCGCATGAGTCCCTCTTCTCTCACGAAGGAGACGCCACGATGGTAAACCCCACCAATCCATTCTTCGGTTTTGACCCTGCCAAGGTCTTCGATTTCGAGAAGCTGGCCGCCGACATGCGCCGCAACGGACTTGGTGCGGTTGACATGAACGCGATGGTCGAGGCGCAGCGTCGCAATCTCGAGGCGCTCGCGCAGGCCAACCAAGTTGCCGCCGAGGGCATGAAGGCCATGGCGCAGCGGCAAGCCGAGATCCTGCGTCAGTCGATGGAGCAGGCGAGCACGGCCATGCGCGACATGATGGTGCCGAGCAGCCCGGAGGAAAAGGCGACGCGGCAGACGGAGATCGCCAAGACCGCCTTCGAGCGCGCGATCGGCAATGCGCGCGAACTCGCCGAGTTGATGACGAAGGCCCAACACGATGCCGGTGACGTGATCACCAAGCGCATGACCGCCGGAATGGAAGAGCTGAAGAGTCTGATCGAGACATCGCAGAAGCGATGAACGCCCAGGCTGCGGGGGAGCTAGCAACGGATGACGGCGATAACTTACGACGACTTCGAGCGCATCGATATTCGTGTCGGCACGATCGTGGCCGTCGATGGCTTCCCCGAGGCCCGCAAACCGGCCTTCAAGTTGAAGGTCGATTTCGGCGCGCCGATCGGAATCAAGCGAAGCTCCGCGCAACTCACGATCCACTACACGGCTCAAGAACTGGTTGGTCGTCAGGTCGCGGCCGTCGTCAACTTCCCTCCCCGCCAGATCGGGCCGTTCCTGTCCGAAGTACTGGTGCTGGGTTTCCCGGATGCCGAGGGCGCCGTCGTGCTGGTCGGCCCGGAGCGCCCGGTCCCTAACGGCGGCAAACTGTTCTAGGTATCGGCCTCAAACCGGGAGTTTGATGCGCGCGCGCAGCCCGCCCAGCGGCGAATCCTCCAGCCAGATCTCACCGCCATGGGCGCGTACGACGTCACGCGCGATCGTGAGGCCGAGGCCCACGCCCCCGGTGGCGGTATTGCGCGAGGGATCCAGCCTGAAGAATGGCTTGAAAACATCCTCACGCGATTCCCTGGGTACGCCCGGCCCGTCGTCGTCGATCAGGATCTTGACCGAGCGCTCGCGCCGTTTGACGCGCAGCTCGATGCGTGCCCCGTGGCGCGTCGCATTGGCGAGCAGGTTGCGCATGGAACGCTTCATCGCCTGCGGGCGCAGCGACAGCGTCAGATCGCCCTCGGTCAGTAGCTTCACGGGATGGCCGTCACGCTGGGCCGCGGAGACGAGTTCCTCGAGCATGGCCTTGAGATCGACCAGTTCGCGCTGCTCTTCGCCTTCGCCGCGAACGAAGGCGAGATAGCTCTCCACCATCCGCTCCATGTCGGCGACGTCGGCGCGCAGGCCCGCGACCGATGGGACGTCGCCGAGTAGAGCAAGCTCCAACTTCATCCGTGTGAGCGGCGTGCGCAGGTCGTGGCTGATTCCGGCCAGCATCTCCGTGCGCTGTTGCAGGAAGCGGCGGATGCGTTCACGCATCGTCACGAACGCCGCGCCGGCCTGCCGCACCTCACTCGCTCCGCTGGGTCGATAGCCCTCGGTGTCGCTGCCCTTGCCGAATTCCTCGGCCGCATCCGCGAGCCGCCGGATCGGGCGGACCTGATTGCGCATGAACAGCGAGGCGATCGCAAACAGGATGATCGACGCCCCGACCATCCAGAGGATCATCACATAGGCAGTCGTCGTGAAGACGCGTTCGCGCGCGACCGTCACCGACATCACACCCTGATCCAGCTGCACGTCGATCAACACATGGCGCGGCTGCTGCCAGACGTCGAGCGTGAAGCTCCGTGCGACGCGTTCGCGCAACGCCTGGGCAAGACGACGCTCGAGAATCCCCGAGCCTTCGTCGGTCATCGGATGTCGGAGGCGTGCGCCGTCGCGGACCTCGATGAACAGGCCGAGCGTGGTGGCGGCGCTCGTCAGGGCATCCGCCTTGCTGGCCTCGGTCGAGGCGCCGTTCCAGTGCTGGATCGTCATGGCGATCTCGCCGGCGACCGCCTGAGTCAGCCGACGAGTCACGGTTTCCCAGACGCGATCATAGAAGACGAAGATGGCGACCGCCTGGACCAGGATGATCGGCAGGACAATGATGAAGACCGCGCGTCCGAACAGCGAACGCGGCACGAGCTTCTTGGCCATGCCGCTCATTGTTCAATCGCTCCGCAGAATGTAGCCCGCGCCGCGGATGGTCTGCAGCCAGCGCGGATTCTTCGGATCGTCCTCGAGCTTGCGCCTGAGGCGCGTCACTTGAACGTCGATGGTGCGTTCACCACCATCCACGCGGGCCTTGGCGACCAGCTCTTCACGCGACACCGACCGGTCTGCGCGCTCGGCGAGCGCCTTCAGCAATCCCGCCTCCGCGGTCGTGAGCTTGATGACCGCGCCATCGCGCGTGAGTTCCTCACGCCCGATGGCGAACCTGAACGGTCCGAACGCGATCACGTCCGGACCTGGAGTCGCCGGCGGTGGCGCACGGCGCAGGATCGCGCGGATGCGCAGCAGCAATTCGTCGGGATCGAAAGGCTTGGCGAGATAGTCATCGGCGCCGGAGCTCAGCCCAGCGATGCGGTCGGGAGCTTCGGCGCGCGCGGTGAGCAGGAGAATCGGCATGGTGCTGGTGGTGCGCAGCCGCCTCGTGAGATCGATCCCGGACTCACCCGGCATCATCACATCGAGTACCGCAAGGTCGAAGGTGAAGGCGCCCAGCTGCGCTTGCGCTTCGGCCGCGTCGCCAGCCGTCGTCACGTGGAACCCGTGCCGCGTCAGGAATTGCCGCAGCAACTCCCGTAGCCGGGCATCGTCGTCGACGACCAGGATGTGCGCTTCGTCCGCCATTGCAGCCACCATCATGAGCCGCGGGCACGTGTGCGCGATTGGCCAGCGGTGACGCCGAGCAGATTGGTCCGATCGGACTCGTGGATGAGACCGAGCATGACGTGCTTGAAGCCGTCCACCGCATTCGCGCCCGCGGCCCGATACGCTGCGGCAACTCGGCCGCGCTGATTCTCCGTCAACTGGCGTTCGAGCGCGATGCCCGTCGTGGTCAACGACAAGCGGCGCTGGCGGCGATCCTTCACGCCCGGTTGGGCCACCACGTAGTCCTTGCGCAGAAGCTCGCGCAGCACGCGCGACAGCGATTGCTTGGTGATACGCAGAATGCCGAGCAGCTCGCCCACAGTGATCTCCGGATAGCGGCCGACGAAGTAGATCACGCGATGATGCGCGCGTCCGAATCCGAGCTTCTCCAGCATCTGGTCCGGCTCCGCGGTGAAGTCCCGGTACGCATAGAAGAGGAGTTCGATCCCGAGCCGGAGATCCTCGTCGCGCAGGAAGAGATGTTTGAAGGCAGGGGGGGAGTCGGCAACCATGACGAATGAGATTGCGCGGATTCGGGTAGTCGATATACGTCAGTGTTATTGACATATATTGCGGAGCTGTGGTCACGTCGGCTCCCGGTTTGTGAAACGGAACCGCGGCGGGACTCCGTCGAGCCAGAGGAAGCGAGGAAACATGGCCCCCACACTCATCCCCTTCGACGATCGTGACGGATTTATCTGGATGAACGGCAAACTGGTCGCTTGGCGGGATGCCAAGCTGCATGTCTTGTCGCATGCCTTGCACTATGCCTCCGCGGTATTCGAGGGAGAGCGGGTCTACTCGGGACGAATCTTCAAGAGCCGTGCGCATTCCGAGCGGCTGGCTCGCTCCGCCGAGTTGCTCGGGTTCCAACTGCCGATCAGCGTCGATGAGCTCGAGCGCGCCAAGGCGGAGACCGTCAAGGCGAACGGCATCGTCGACGGGTATGTTCGTCCGATCGCCTGGCGTGGCGCGGAGCAGATGGGCGTGTCGGCGCAAGCCTCTCGAATCAACATCGCGATTGCGACGTGGGTGTGGCCGAGTTACTTCCCGCCCGAGATCCGCGCGAAGGGCATTCGGCTGACGATGTCGAAATGGCGGCGGCCCGCTCCCGATACGGCGCCGACGGCGAGCAAGGCAGCCGGTCTCTACATGATCTGCACGATGTCCAAGCATGCGGCCGAGGCGGCGGGCTTTCAGGATGCGCTGATGCTCGACTATCGCGGGCAGGTGGCGGAAGCGACGGGCGCGAACTTCTTCATGGTGGTGAATGGCGAGATCCATACGCCGACGCCGGATTGCTTTCTCGACGGCATCACGCGGCGCACGGTGATCGATCTGGCGCGGCAGCGTCAGTTCAAGATCGTTGAACGCGCGATCTGGCCCGACGAACTTGTCAAGGCCCAGGAGGTCTTCCTGACGGGAACGGCCGCGGAGATCACACCGGTCGGTGAGATCGACCAGTACCGGTTCACCCCCGGTACCTTGACCAAGGCGCTGATCGCCGATTTCGAGACTCTCGTTCGCGCACCGGCCTGAAGAGCGTCGGACAGAGACGGGCCAGTCTGCCCGCAGGCC
>JANNTF010000384.1:0-1571 GCA_031403455.1 Alphaproteobacteria bacterium
CGCTCTCGGGCGGCATGCGCCGTCGCCTGCTGGTGGCCAAGGCGCTGGTCCATTCGCCGCCGGTGCTGGTCCTCGACGAGCCGACCGCCGGCGTCGATGTCGAACTGCGCCAGCAGCTCTGGACCTATGTGCGCGCGCTCAACACGAGCGGCGTCACCGTGCTCCTCACCACGCATTACTTAGAGGAAGCCGAGCAGCTCTGCGGCCGCATCGCGATCATCAACCACGGCAAGCTCGTCGCCTGCGACACCACCGAGAACCTGAAACGCGTGCTCGACGAGAAGACGCTGCGCATAACGCTCGGCGAGCCGCTCTCGACCATGCCGGCCAGCCTCGCGTGCTTCGCCCCGGCGCTCGATGGCAGCCACATGCTCGTGTTCCGCTACAAGCCGAGCCAGGTCCAGACCGGTAAGATCCTCGCCGCCGTCCAGACGGCCGGGCTCTCGATCGTCGATGTCTCAACGCGCGAGAGCGATCTCGAGGACATCTTCCTCAACCTCACGCGCGCGGCGTGACCATGCGGGCGCGGGCACTCGTCGTCGCGCTGCTGCTCGCGCTGAGCGCCTGCGCCCCGACCGTGATCGGACGCGGCCCGACGCTGCAGCCAGCCGCGCTCGAATCCGATCGCGTCGTCGCGCGCGACGGCGCCGTCCTGCCGCTCGCCGTCTGGCCGGCGCAAATCGCGCCGCGCGCCGTCATCCTCGCGCTCCATGGCTTCCTCGATTACAGCGACGGTTTCGCGTTGCCGGCGCCGGTCTGGGCCGCGCACGGCATTCAGACCTATGCCTACGACCAGCGGGGCTTCGGCCGCGCGCCCCATCGCGGGCGCTGGGCGGGCGCCGATGCGCTGGTCGCCGACGCCGCCGATGTCTTCGCCGTGATCCGCGCCCGCCATCCCGCCACGCCGATCTATGTTCTCGGCGAAAGCATGGGCGGCGCGATCACGATGATCGCCGCATCGCGCGGCCTGCTCGATGGGGCCCACGGCGTGATCCTGGTGGCGCCGGCCGTGCGCGGCAGCGCGGCGCTGGGTCCGATCGCGACCGGCATCCTGCGCGGCGTCGCGCATACCGCGCCATGGCTCGCGGGCCCGACCGGCACGCCGGGAATCAGGCCGACGAACAATCTCGCGCTGCTGCGCGCCTTGGCGCGTGATCCGCTGATCCTGCACAATCCGCGCGTCGACATGACCTGGGGCCTGGTGCAGCTGATGGACGAGGCGGTCGCGGCCGCGCCCGAGCTGCGGCTCCCGGCTCTCGTGCTGGTGGGCGCGCATGACGCGCTGGTCCCCAATGGGGCGATGATGCGCATGCTGGCGCGGATCCCCGGCGATGGTGCACCGGCGCGCGTCGCCGTCTACGAGAATGGCTGGCACATGCTGCTGCGCGATCTCGATGCGGCGCGCGTCCATGGCGACATCGCGCATTGGGTGACGGCGCGCGGCGGCGAGCGCGATCGACCTATGACGGTGAGGCTGACCCCCGGCGGGCTCCCGCAGTTCACCACGCAAAAGAACTACGCCGACGGCTCGATCCTGCGGATCGCCGACCCGCAGGGCTGGCAGTCGTTCA
>JANNTF010000385.1:0-14151 GCA_031403455.1 Alphaproteobacteria bacterium
TTCGCGCTGGTCGGCCACTGGCGCGGCGGGTTCGCGCAGGTGAACGTCGTCAACTCGGTGCTCGTCGGCGGCGTCTCCGGGTCGTCGTCGGCCGACGCGGCGATGGACACCAAGATGCTGGTGCCGCAGATGGTGAAACACGGCTACACCGCGGCGTTCAGCTGCGCGATCACGTCGGCGTCAGCGATCCTGCCAAACATCATCCCACCCTCGATCGCGATGCTGATCTACGCATCGGTCGCGCAAGTCTCGATCCTCAAGCTGTTCCTCGCCGGATACCTCACGGGGTTCACGCTGGCGGCGACGCTGATGGTCTGCGTCTGGATCATCTCGGTGCGCAAGGGCTACGGCCACGACCAAGAATGGGTCGGTCTCGCCGGGCTCGGCCGTGCGACCTGGGCCGCGATTCCGGTCCTCGTCCTGCCGGTGCTCATCGTCGGCGGCATCCGTTATGGCGTGACCACGGCGACGGAGGCCGGCGGCATCGCGGTCATCTACGCGCTCTGCGTCGGGCTGGCGTTCCGCGAGTTCGGCCCGGAAGATTTCTACGCCGCGCTGCGTGACGCCGCCACCGACGCCGCCCTGATCGGCTTCCTGCTCGCGGTGACCGCGCCGTTCGGCTACGTGATGATTTCGGAGCGCCTGCCGCAGCTGCTGGTCGAGTGGGTGGTCGCGATGACGCGCGACCCGCTCGTGCTGCTGCTCATGATCAACCTGCTGCTGCTTTTCGCCGGCATGTTCCTCGACCTCACCGTGTCGGTGCTGATCATCGTGCCGCTGACCGTTCCTGTCGTGACGCAGCTCGGCATCGACCCGATCCACTACGCGATGATCGTGATCGTCAACCTGATGATCGGCGGCATCACACCGCCGGTCGGTCAGCTCGTCTTCGTCACGGCCAGCATCGCCAGGGTGCCGACCAGCGAGGTGTTCCGGGCGGTGATGCCGTTCCTCGTCGCGCTGCTGGTCGGCCTGGCATTGATTACGGTATTTCCAGGCATCAGCCTGTTTTTGCCGCGGCTGCTCGGATGATCAGCCATCCCGCATCTGCATCCAACACACCAGGGAGTCGCTATGAAATCGTTGTTCTCGCTCAAAGGTCGCGTCGCCCTCGTCACCGGCGGGTCGCGCGGACTCGGCTTCGGCATGGCCTGCGGCCTCGCTGATGCCGGCGCAACGGTGGTCCTGAACGGGCGCGTTCCCGCCACGCTCGAGGCGCGTCGCGCCGAGATCGAGGCACGCGGCGGCAAGGCAACGGTTGCGTCCTTCGACGTCTGCGACCGCAAGGCCGCGGATGCGGCGATCGCCGATATCGAGAATCGCCACGGCAAGCTCGACATCCTGATCAACAACGCGGCCTGGGGCGTGCCGCATGATCTGTTCGAGACCACCGACGACGAATGGCGCGGCGTGCTCGACGTGGCGCTCGGTTCCTGCTTCCGCCTGTCGCGCTGCGCGGCCGCCGGCATGGTCAAGCGCGGTTGGGGCCGGATCGTGATGATCTCCTCGATCAACGCCCGCATCAGCCGCGGCACCAACACGGCCTATGTCACCGCGAAGACGGGACTCGAGGGCCTGACCCGCGGGCTCGCGGTCGAGCTCGCCGCCAAGGGCGTCACCGTCAACTGCATCGCGCCGGGCTACATGGAGACCGAGATCAACGACGACTTCAAGGCGGACCCGCCGCGCTACGAGTGGATCCGCAACCGCACGCCGATGAAGCGCTGGGGCGCACCCGACGAGATCGCGGGCGCCGCCGTCTTCCTGTCGAGCGATGCGTCCGCCTATGTCACCGGCCATGTGCTGGTGGCCGATGGCGGCATGTCGATCGCGATCTGACCGGCGCCGGGGCTATGCGCTTCGAGCGTACGATCACGGTCATCGGCTGTCATGTCGGCGGTGAGGAGAACAACGTCATCACCGGCGGCGTCCTGCCGCCGCCGGGCAAGACGGTGTTCGAAATGAAGCGCTGGCTTGAGACCGAAGGCGACAGCTTGCGCAAGTGGCTGCTGTTCGAGCCGCGCGGCAAGCCCACGCTCTGCGTCAACCTCGTGGTGCCGGCTTGCGACAAGCGCGCCGATGCCGGCTTCATCATCATGGAGTCGACGGATTATCCGCCGATGTCCGGCTCCAACACGATCTGCACGACCACGGTGCTGCTCGAGACGGGCATGCTGAAGATGGTCGAGCCGGAGACTCGGCTCGTACTCGAGAGCCCGGCCGGCCTGGTGCCCGTCGTCGCGCGCTGCAGCGACGGCAAGGTCACGCGCGTCCAGTTCACGAACCTGCCGTCCTTCGCGACGCATCTCGATGCGCATATCGAGGTGCCTGGTCTCGGCACCGTCAAGCTCGACGTCGCCTATGGCGGCGCCTTCTTCGCCATCGTCGATGCGCCGGCGCTGGGATTTCAGGTCGTGCCGCACGAAGCGCGCGATCTCGTCGCGATCGGGCAGCGCATCAAGTCGGCCGCGGCCGAGCAATTGCCGGTCATCCATCCCGAAAACCCGGAGATCCACACGATCACCTTCACCGAGTTCGCGATGCCATTCGAAGGGCCGGGGACGAAGAGCCGCAACGCGGTGATCGTGTCCCCGGGTCGCATCGACCGCAGCCCGTGCGGCACCGGCACCTCGGCGCGGCTCGCGGTGCTGCATGCCCGAGGGAGGTTGAAGCTCGGCGAGGGTTATGTTTCGACCTCCATCATCGGATCCGAGTTCGAGGCCGGCATCGCGGCCGAGACGCGGGTCGGCAATCATGCGGCGATCTCACCGACGATCGCCGGCCAGGCCTGGACCACCGGAATCTTCCAGCACGGCTTCGACCCGAGCGACCCGTTCCGCGACGGCTATACGCTGCCCGATCTCTGGTACGCCTGAGGCCGCGATGACCGCGCGTTTCGGCGTCATCGGGGTCGGCAATATCGCGCGCGCCTTGCTCACCGGGCTCGCGACCGGCGCCCATCCGCCCATTCAGGTTCTGCTGTCGCCGCGCGGCGCCGCGCACAGCGCCGCCCTGGCCGCGCGCTTTCCTACGATGCGGATCGCCGCCGACAATCAGGCTGTGCTCGATGGCAGCGACGTCGTCGTGCTGGCGGTGCGGCCGCAAGTGGCGCGCGAGATCCTCGCAGCGCTGCGCTTCCGCACCGACCATCGCATCCTCAGCCTGATCGCGATCCATCCGGTCGCAAGACTCGCCGAGCTGGTCGCGCCCGCGACGCGGATCTCCAGGGCATTGCCGCTGCCGCCGGTCGCGCAGCATCTGGGCCCCATCGCCTTCTCCCCGCCCGATCCCGAACTGCACGCGCTGTTCGCCGAGATCGGCATCCCCGTTCCGGTCGCCGACGATCATGTCTTCGAGACGCTGTGGTCGATGAGCGCGCTGATCGCGTCCTATTACAGCCTGGTAGGCCGCGCGGCCTGCTGGGCGACCGCGCAAGGCGTCCCGCCGGACGCCGCCGAGCGCTACGCCGCCGCGATGTTCCACGCCATCGCGCAGGATCTCGCGGAACCGGGCGCGCGCCCGGCCGAACTCGCCGCGCTCGCCCAGACCAAAGGCGGCCTCAACGAGCAGATCCTGCGCGACCTGACTGAGGCCGGAGTCTTCGAGGGAGTCGCGGGCGCTCTGGATCGCGTGCTGGCCCGACTGGAAGCGCGGTGAGTCAAAGCAGCTTGACCATGGTCGCCGTCAGGGCGATCGAGGCAGCGACCATGGCGCCGAGCTTCACGGTCATGCGCAGCTCCATTTCGCCCATGTCGCGCTTGAGCAGAGCGATGTCATGTTTGGTGGCGACATTCGTGAGCAGCTCCGCTGTCGCGTCGGCGATGCCGCTCGATGTGGCGGCGGCCTGGCCGGGTGAGAAGCCACCTTCCTCCAGGCGTTTGGCGAGCTTCAGCGTGTCGAATGCCACAGTGTTCATGTCCTCGAGGTTGGTCGCAGTCTTGGAGATGGCCAAGGACGCGGAATGGTCAACCCGTTCGTCGATCGAATCAAGCCAATCAAAGTAGACATCCCTGTGGCACCCACTCCTTCGCCGGTGTCATCATGCTTCCGAGGAGTTGGGGATGCTGCGTCGCGTCGATGTGTTTCCGGAAGCCGAGCTGCCGAGCGCGGCCGAAGTGATCGCACGCGGCCGTGCGCTGGTGCGCGATGCGCAAGTGCGGCCGGGCAGGTTCCTCACTCATTTCGATGTGCCATCGGAGGCCGAGTACAAGCGCCGCCGCATGGCCGACGGCGTGATCATGCAGCACGCCCAGATCGGCTTTCGCGACAAGGAGAAGAGTCGGCGGGCGTGGTTCGAGATCTGGGAGGCGCTCGACAAACAGGGCCTGCGCGTCGATCGCTATGGCATCTGCCTGGATTGGTCGATGGGCTATCCGAGCGCGCAGCGTGGCACGCTGGGTCGCGGTACGGGGATGATCCTCGAGGGCATCGAAGACTTCGTGCGGCTCACCGCGGAGGCGCCGGTCGCACCGCATTTTGGTGATTTCGTCATCGGCATGCCGGCCGCCGTCGAGAACACGATTGCCGCGCTGGCCGCCGGCGCGACGTCGGTCGGCAATCTCGGCCAGTATTTCACATTCCGTTTGCCCGGCTGGCATGACGATGTCGGGACGACAAGTGCGACGGTCGAGGCGCTCGCGCTGATGGCGGCCCAGCCGGTGGAGGTGCTGATCCACTCCAATCTCGATGACGGGTTCGCGCCGCTCTTCACCGATCTCTCCTGCACCTTCGGCGCGGCCTTGATCGAGCGCTACATCGTCGAGGATCTCATCGGTGGTCGGCTGTCGCATTGCTTCGGCAATACGTTCACCGACCCCGCGACGCGGCTCGCGTTCCAGCGCGCCCTGGCGCGGGGGCGGTCGCACGTGCCCGGCACGATGATCTACGGCAACACGGTGGTGTACGAGGCCGACAAGATCTCGAATTATGGCGGGCTCAGCGCCTATCTGTTGGCGGATGCGTTGGGCCAAAGGCTGATGCCGTCGGGCCACGCGATCAATCCCGTGCCGATCACCGAGGGTGTGCGCATCCCCGACATCGATGAGGTCGTGGACGTTCAACTCGTCTGCGCCAAGCTGATCGAGCAATCGGAGCTCTGGCTTCCGATGGTCGACATGCCGGCGACCGACCGGATCACCGATGCGATCATCGAGGGCGGCGAGCGCTTCAAGCTGCGGGCGCTCGACGGGTTGCGGCTCGCGGGCATCCAGGTCGATGATGCGTTCGAGCTGCTGCTCGCCCTTCGCCGCATTGGCGCCAAGCGTCTGGAAGAACTCTATGGCCCGGGAGTCGAGGATCGCGCGCGACCGCGGGGGCGGCGCCCCCATGTCCCGTCGACGACCATCGCGGCGCTGGCGCGCGCGGCGGAGAAGAAGATCCGTGCGCTGGACGAGTCCGCGCGCCAGGACATCTCGGCGGCGGGACTCAAGGCCGTGATCGGTAGTACCGACGTGCATGAATACGGCAAGATCCTGATCGAGGAAATCCTGCGTGGCCTCGGCGTCGGGATGATCGATGCGGGCGTGCATGCCGATCCGGCCGATCTGATTCGCGCGGCGCGCGAGGGCGGCGCCGACGTGATCGCGCTCTCGACCTATAACGGTGTGGCGTTGGACTACATCATGGCGTTGAAGCGTGCGATGCGTGACGCCAAGCTCGATCTGCCGATCTTCATCGGCGGGCGGCTCAACCAGGTGCCGCAGAATTCCAACACCAGCCTGCCGGTCGATGTCGCCGACGACATCGCCGCCGCCGGCGCCCGGCCCTGTCGGACGCCCGAGGATCTGGTGCTGCCACTCGTCGACATGGCGCGCGCGCGCCGAGGAGCTCCGCGATGACACGACTGCTTGCCGGCGTCGGCCGCGCCGACATGACGCCACCGCTGGGGATCGCGCATGTCAACTGGGGCGCGCGCACCCACGATCGCGCGGAAGGCATCGACCTGGCGCTCTGGGCGAGCGTGCTGATGCTCGAGCAGGTCGATGTTCGCGCGGCGATCGTCGATCTCGATTTTCTCCTGATCAATACCGACGAGTGTCGGCGTCTGCGCGCCATCGTCGCGCGGGAGACGGGCGTCGCGCCCGATCATGTGCGGCTGTCTTTCACCCATACGCATTCCGGACCGCCCTGGGCGACCGAAGGTTTCGGCACGCAAGCCCAGCTGCCGGGAATGGAACTCGTGGCGGCGTACCGCGACAAGGTCGCGGCCGCGATCGGCGCGGCGGCGCGAGCCGCCAAGACCGCGCTGCGGCCGGCGCATGTCGCCGCCGGCCTTGGCCAGTGCGACATCACGGTGAACCGACGCCTCGGTCTGCCCGATGGGCGTGTGGTCGTGGGACAGAATTGGGAGGGGTATCGCGACACCACGCTCAGCGTGGTGCGCATCGATGACGATGCGGATGCCACGATCGCGACGATCGTCGGCTATGGCACGCATCCGATCGTGCTCGCGCACGAGAACCGCTTCATCAGTCCCGACTATCCCGGCCATCTCAAGCGGACGGTCGAAGCGGCGCTCGGCGGGCATTGCCTGTTCCTGCAGGGTTGCGCGGGCGATCAGATTCCGCGCGAGGCGCTGGTCGCCGATCTGGGCGCGCCGCGGCGCATGGGCACCGCGATCGGACTCGACGCCGCGCGGCTGGCCATGGAATTGCGCCCGCGCGCGCGCAAGCGACGCTTCGATCGCGTGGTGGAGTCGGGAGCGCCGCTGGGTATCTGGGTCGAGGACGACATCGCGTCGCCGCCGCCGGTCTTGCGCGTCGAGAGTCGGCGCGTGTCGTTGCCGGTGCGAAAATACGGCGATGTCGAGAGCCTCGCCGCGGAATCGGATCGCTGCGCCGCGGTAGTCAGCGGGCTCGACAAATCGCTGGCCACGCCGGCCGAGATCGGCGCCGCGAATTTCAAGGCCAAGCGCGCGGCGATGAGCGCGCATTGGGCGCGGTTCTGCGCCAATCGTCTCGAGGTCGGCATCGAACTGCACGGCATTCGGGTTGGTGACGCGGTGCTGATCGGCGCGCCGCTGGAACCGTTCGCGCGCATCGGCGTGGAGATCCGCGCCGACGCCGCGTTGCCCCTGGTGCATTTCGGCGGCTACACGAATGGCTGGGAGGGATACGTGCCCAACGCCGAAGATTTCCAGAGCAGCGGCTACGAAGTCGAATGGGCGACGCCCTACGCCGCCACGACGGCGGCGGTTCTGGTGCGCGAGGCACGCCGTCTCGCAGCCGATCTCGCGCGGGCCGACCGGCGGCCCGCCGCATGAAGATCACCGCTGTCGAACCCATCCTGCTCCGCGGCGAGCAGGCCTATCGCGCGACATCAGGCGGCGAGGAGGCCAGCGACAATGGCGACTGGCAGCTGATCGTGCGCGTCGCGACCGACGCCGGCCTCACCGGCTGGGCCGATGTCGAGACTCTCGCGCCCGCGGCCGTTGCGGTGATTGCCGGGCAGGGCATGGCCGTGCTCGGGTTCAAGACGCTGTCGGAGATGTTGATCGGCGAGAATGCACTCGACGTCGAACGACTCTGGGACCGGCTCTACATCGGCAGCGCCTATTACGGTCGCCGCGGTCTCGCGATGCAATGCATGTCGGCGATCGACAATTGCCTGTGGTCGATCCGCGCGCAGGCGGCGGGCGTTCCGCTGGCGCGGCTGCTCGGCGGGCGACGGCGCGACTCCATCCTCGCCTACGCCTCGACATTGTTTCGCGAAACGCCCGAGGGCATGACGGAGGCGGCGCGCGGCTACGTGGAGAAGGGTTTCCGTGCCGTGAAGTTCGGCTGGGGCGTCTTCGGCGAGGATCCCGGGCGCGACCGCGAACTCGTCGCGGCGGCGCGCGCCGCGTTGGGGCCCGACCGCCATTTGCTGGTCGATCCCGGTTGGTATCCTGCGGGTTGGAAGAATTGGGGGCCGGGCCGATCACGACGCGAGGCGCTGGCGATGTGCGAGTGGCTCGCCGACTACAAAGTCGGCTGGGTCGAGGATTTCATCCATCCCGAGAATTTCGACGAATATGCTTTCGTGCGCGCCAACAGCCCGGTGCCGATCGCCGCGGGCGAGCAGGTCGCGACGATCTGGGAATTCGAGCGCTTCATCCGACAGGGCTGCGTCGACGTGATCCAGCCCGACCTCTCGCGTTGCGGCGGCATCACGGTCGCCAAGCGCGTGGCCGAGATCGCCAACCAGGCCGGCATCGATCTCGTCCCGCATTCCTGGCTCACGCATCTGCTGACGGGCTACAGCCTGCAACTGATCGCGACACTGCCGCGCGCACGCTTCGTCGAGTTCAATGTCAGCCAGAGCCCGCTGACGCGTGGCGTCACCACGCAGCCCTTCACGCTCGACGCGGACGGTACGGTGGCGATTCCCGATACGCCAGGGATCGGGGTGGATGTCGATCTCGACTTCATTCGCGCGCACCGCGTGAACTGACCGGGAGCGGCGTGATGGACAGGCAGATCGTCAAGCCGCATGCGCTGGATCGGGAGACGTCGGGCAAGCTCCAGAAATGGCGCGGCTGAGCCGGCGCTAGCCGGATTCGGGCCACGGCAGCTGCGGACCGCGGAGGTCTTCCCAAGCGCGGGCGATTTGCAGGACACCGAGATCGTCGAAGCGTTTTCCCGTGATCTGCAGGCCGATCGGCAGGCCCGACTTCGTGAAGCCGGCATTGACTGAAATCGAGGGCTGCTCCGACATGTTGAAGGCGACGGTGAAGCCGATATGTTCGAATGGAAATGCGGGATCGTCGATGGGCGAGGCGAACTCGGCGGGGTAGGTCACGCACGGCGCCACCGGTGAGAGCACGAAATCAAAAGGCTGGCAGGCGCGCACCGCCGCCTCGCGCATCACCATCATCTGGTTCATCCCGCGATAGACGCGCTCGCCCGACAGGCCTCTGCCGCCTTCGGCCCAGCGCAGGATGTAGGGCAGGATCTTCGCCCGACGCTCGGCCGACAACGCGCCGATGTCGGCCCACGCGCGCTGGCGCCAGAAATCATCGAGACCGTCGAGCATCTCGCGCGTGAGGAACGGCGCCATTGGCACGATCTGCGCGCCGGCGTGCGCGAAGCCCTGCGCCGCGGCCTCGATCGCCAGCTTCACGTCGGCCGCCAGCTTCATGCCGATGCCCGCGTCGAGCCACAGCCCGAGCTTCAATCCCTTCACGTCGCGCGCGAGGTCGAGCCATGGGATGTCCTGCGTCGGCAGACTCATCGTGTCGCGCCAATCCGAGCGCGCGAGTTCGCGCATCATCAATGCGGCGTCGCGTACGCTGCGCGTCATGGGCCCGGCGACGCGGCCATAATAGGGCGGGTCGATCGGCACGCGCCCGAGGCTCGGCTTCAGGCCGACGATGCCGTTCCAGCTCGCGGGCAGGCGGATCGAGCCACCGATATCGGTGCCGAGATGCAGCGGCCCGTAGCCGGCCGCCGCCGCCGCGCCCGCGCCCGCCGAACTGCCGCCGGGATTCAGCGCGAGTTTCCATGGATTGCGCGTCAGCGGATGGAAGCTGGATGCGCCGGAGGAGAGCATGCCGTAGTCGGGCATCGTGGTCTTGGCGAAGATCACGGCGCCCGCTTCACGCAGTCGCGCGGCGGGCGGCGCGTCGTCGCTGGCCGGGGTCAGATCGCGCGCCGCGGTGCCGAGCGGGATCGGCACGCCACGCGTCGCGATGTTCTCCTTGATCGTCACCGGCACGCCGTCGAGCGCGCGGGCATTGCCCGATCGCCATCGCGCCTCGGAATCCCGCGCGGCGATCCGCGCCGATGCGGGATCGAACGCATAGAGCGCGTTGAGACGCGGCTCCCAGGCCTCGATACGCGCGAGTACGGCGTCGAGGACCTCCACAGGAGAGATCTTCCGGATCCGATAGGCATCGAGGAGTTCGCTGGCGGAGAGATCGGCGAGATCGGTCATGGTGGAATTGCTTGTGTGGTCGTCCCCCACGCGCCGTCAAGGGCGACATCCTCGTCGTGGCGTGAGGGCGGCGGCGTGCTAGCTTCTAGCGACGTATCCTCGACCGGAGAGCCATCATGGACGATGCATCGATCACCCGCGGCCCGGCCGTGGTCGTACAGCCGGGCGACCATGCCAGCTACTGGCAGCCCGTTCCGGCCAACGGCTATACCGACATCCACATCTCGCCCGAGCTGACCGGCAGTCCGACCCTGTCGATGGGGATCCAGACGATCGCGCCGGGCTGCTACATTCGCGAGCATTGGCACGACAAGAACGAGGAATTGCTGCATTTCACGCACGGCGAAGGCACCGCCTATGTCGACGGCGTACCGCACCCGATCCGGCCCGGCACGACGATTTTCGTCGGCCCCTGGCGCAAGCATAAATTCGTCAACGAGGGCACGTCCGACATGAAGATGATCTGGGTGCTGACCCCGCCCGGGCTCGAGAATTTCTTCGCCGGGATCGGCCGCCCGCGCCATCCCGGGGAGCCCACGCCCGAGCCGTTCGCGAGGCCCGACAACGTCGCAGAGATCGAGCGGCGCACGGTCTTCGCCGGGCTCGATGGCGCCGCGAGCCAGCAGCAAGCATCCGCCTCGAAGGCGGACTGAGTCGCGTGCCGCAGCTGTCGCTTCGCAGCGGCGAAACGCTCTACTACGAGACGCATGGCAGCGGGCCCGCGCTGCTGCTGGTGCCTGGTCTCGGCGGCATCGCCAGTTTCTGGCAGCGCCATGTCGTCGCCCTGGCGGCGCATTTCACCGTTGTGCTGCATGATCATCGCGGTTGCGGCCGCAGCTCGCCGGCGCGCGGGGCCCATTCGGTCGGGCAGATGGCGGACGATGTGCTGCAATTGATGGACGGGCTCGGCATCGCGCGGGCGCATCTGATCGGGCATTCCACCGGTGGGGCGATCGGTCAGACGATCGCACTCGATGCGCCCGATCGGCTCGACCGCCTTGTCCTGAGCGCTACCTGGACAGCGGCCGATGCGTATTTCCGGCGGCTCTTCGACACGCGCGCAGAGGCGCTGTCCAAGCTGGGCAGCGCCTTCTATGGCCGGCTCGGCAATCTCGTGCTGTATCCGCCGTGGTGGCTGGCCGCGAATGTCGCGACGCTCGAGGCGGCGCAAGCGGCATCGGCGATCCCGGCGACGCCACACGAGACCGTGCTCGCGCGGATCGCCGCCATCGTCGCCTTCGATCGTCGCGCGGAGTTGGCGCGTATCACGCATCCCACATTGGTGATGGCCGCCCGCGACGATGCCGTGACGCCCGCGTATTTCAGCGAGACGCTGGCGCGGGAGATCCCGAACGCACGTCTCCTGCTGCTGCCGACCGGCGGGCATTTCTACAATCACGTGTTCCCCGGCGACTTCGAGCGCGCGGCGATCGACTTCTTGCTGCGCCGCTGAGACCAGCCTGGCGCCGAATTCAGCGCGACGGCCCTTGGCGGGGCTTTACGCGATCCTTATGCCGTGACCGGCATGTCGGCATGGCCTCCTTATGGGCAGGCCGCGCATCTTCCTCGGACATCACGCTCAGGCGCATTCAGGAGGTTCGATGCTCGACATTCTCTATGTGGCTCTGGCGCTGCTCAGCTTCGGCGGCATGGCGCTGTTCGTGCGCTTCTGCGCGCGGATCTGAGGCCGACATGTTGGAGTTCCTGCTCGGCGGCATCGTCGCCTGCGGCCTGCTTGGATACCTGCTTGTCGCGCTGCTTCGCCCCGAGCGGTTCTGACGCTCGATCGACCTTCTCCCTTCCGACATCGAAGAGTCCAAAATGACCACTATCGGCTGGATGCAGATCGCGCTGTTCTGCGCGCTCGTCGCGCTCACCACCAAACCGCTTGGCGGCTACATGGCGCGGATCTATGGCGGCGAGCTTGGCATGGCCGGCCGCCTGCTCGGGCCGGCGGAACGATCGCTCTATGGCCTCGCCGGCGTCACGCCGAACCGGGAGCAATCCTGGGCGGGCTATACGAAGGCCATGCTGGCCTTCAACCTCGCCGGTTTCCTCGTGCTCTACGCGCTACTGCGCCTGCAGCATGTCTTGCCGCTGAACCCCCAGGGTCAGGCCGCGGTATCGCCGGAACTGGCGTTCAACACCGCAATCAGCTTCGTGACCAATACGAACTGGCAGTCTTATGCCGGCGAGTCGACGATGAGCCATCTCACGCAGATGGTCGGGCTGACGGTGCAGAACTTCGTGTCGGCATCCACGGGCATGGCGCTGGCGCTGGCGCTGGCGCGCGGTTTCGCACGCGTGGAAGCGAAGACCGTCGGGAATTTCTGGGTCGATCTCGTCCGCGGTACGCTCTACGTGCTCTTGCCGCTGGCGCTCGTGGTAGCCATCGCGCTCGTGCTGCTCGGCCTGCCGCAGAGCCTGTCGGGGTCCGTCGAGGTGACGACGCTCGAAGGCGGCAAGCAGACCATCGCGCTCGGACCGGTCGCCTCGCAGATCGCGATCAAGCAGCTCGGCACCAATGGCGGCGGCTTCTTCAACGCCAATTCGGCCCATCCCTTCGAGAACCCGAATGGCTGGACCAACATGCTCTCGCTGTGGGCGATCCTCGCGATTCCGGCTGCGCTGACCTACAGCTTCGGCTGCGTGGTCGGTGCGACGCGGCAAGGCTGGGCGCTGTTCGCGGCGATGGGCGCCATCTTCATCGCCGCTGTCGCGGGCTGCTACGCGGCGGAGTCCTATGGCAACCCGCTGATGGCCGCGCTCGGTGTCGATCCGTCCGTCGGCAACATGGAAGGCAAGGAGACGCGGTTCGGCGTCTCGCTCTCGTCGCTCTGGGCGGTGGCCACCACGGCAGCGTCGAACGGCTCGGTCAATGCGATGCATGACAGTTTCACGCCGCTCGGCGGACTCGTCCCGATGTTCCTCATCCAGCTCGGCGAGATCGTCTTCGGCGGCGTCGGCTCGGGCCTCTACGGCATGCTCGTTTACGCGCTGGTCGCGGTGTTCCTGGCCGGGCTCATGGTCGGCCGTACGCCCGAATATCTCGGCAAGAAGATCGAGGCGCGCGAGGTCAAGCTCGCCAGCCTGACGATCCTCGTGCCGCCGGTTTTCATCCTCGGCTTCACCGCGGTCGCGGTGCTCGTGCCGGTCGCGCTCGACAGCCTCAACAACGCCGGCCCGCACGGCTTCTCGGAGTTGCTCTACGCCTACACCTCGGCCGTCGGTAACAACGGGTCCGCTTTCGCGGGTCTCAACGCGAATACCCCGTTCTGGAACGCGACGCTCGGCGTGGCGATGCTGATCGGTCGTTTCGCGATGATCGTGCCAGTCATGGCGATCGCCGGTGCGCTCGCGGCCAAGAAGCGCGTGCCGGTCTCCGACGGCACCTTCCCGACGGACACGCCGCTCTTCGTCGTTCTGCTCGTGGCCACGATCCTCGTGGTCGGCGGGCTGACCTTCTTTCCCGCCTTGGCCCTCGGTCCGATCGTCGAGCATTTCCTGATGCTCGCCGGCCGCACCTTCTGATCCGGAGACGACCATGTCATCGCGTGCCACCGAGATTTCGTTGTTCGACGCCGCCATCCTGCGGGCGGCGAGCTTCGATGCGTTGCGCAAGCTCGACCCGCGCGCGCTGGTCCGCAATCCCGTGATGTTCGTCACGGCCGTGGTCGCCCTGGTCGCGACGCTGATGTTCATTCGCGATGTGGTCCAAGGCGCCGGCGCCGGCTTCTCGGGACAGATCGCCGCCTGGCTGTGGTTCACGGTGCTGTTCGCCAATCTCGCCGAGGCGGTGGCCGAAGGCCGCGGCAAGGCACAGGCCGATTCTTTGCGCCGGCTGAAGACCGAGACTTTCGCGAAGCGGATCGCGTCGCTGGGCGCCGATCAGGTGGAGAGGATTTCGGCGACACAGCTCGAGATCGACGATCTGGTTCGCGTCGAAGCGGGCGAGATCATTCCCGGTGACGGAACGGTGGTCGCGGGCGTGGCGGCAGTGAATGAAAGCGCGATCACGGGCGAGTCGGCGCCGGTGATCCGCGAGGCGGGGGGCGATCGCTCGGCGGTCACCGGGGGCACGACGGTGCTCTCGGATTGGATCATCATCAAGATCACGGCGGCGCAGGGATCGAGCTTCCTCGATCGCATGATCGCGCTCGTCGAGGGCGCCGCGCGGCAGAAGACGCCCAACGAGATCGCCCTGAACATCCTGCTCGCGGGCATGACCATCATCTTCCT
>JANNTF010000386.1:0-5329 GCA_031403455.1 Alphaproteobacteria bacterium
CTTCAACGCCGCCGAGACCATCGGCGCGACGCTTCACTCGGCCTGCGCGATCAGCGCCGACGTGCATGTCGTCGATTCCGGCTCCACCGATGCGACGCTCGATCTCGTGCGCGCCGCCGGTGCGCGGCTGGTCGCGCATCCGTTCGAGAATTACGGCCTGCAGCGCAACTGGGCGATCGAGACGCTGCCGCTCGCGCATGAATGGCAGCTCCATCTCGACGCCGACGAACGGGTGAGCGACGCGTTGGCGGCGGAGCTGGCGGCGTTGTTCGCCGGCGCCGGACCGCCGGGCGACATCGCCGGCTACTACATTCCACGCTTGGTTCATTTTCACGAGCAGCCGATCCGGCATGGCGGGATGTGGCCGATCTTCCACATGCGGCTGTTCCGTCGCGGCCGCGGGCGCTGCGAGGCGCGCAAATACGATCAGCATTTCTATGTCGATGGGCCGAGCGCGCGGCTGGCGCAGCCGATGATCGACGACATAAGGCTGTCGCTCACGGAATGGACCGCGCGGCATAATCGCTGGGCCGACGCCGAAGTCGACGAGATCCTCCTGCCGTCCGGCAGCGGCGTCATCCAGCCCGGCACCGGCGATCCCGTCGCCGAGAAGCGCGCGCAGCGCGGCAGCTACGACAAGGCGCCGCTGTTCTGGCGCGCGCTCGCGCTGTTCCTCTACCGCTATGTCTGGAAGCGCGGTTTCCTCGATGGAAAATGGGGATTGATCTTCTTCGTGCTGCAGACTTTCTGGTTTCGCTTCCTGATCGACGCCAAGCTGCATGAACGCCGGAGCCGGGGGATGAAGCGGTGAGCAGCTGCATCCTCTGCGACGGCGAGCGCCTGCGCGTCGTCGAGCCCGACGTACGCGACAATCGCTTCGCGTCGCCCGGCACGTGGCGGATCCTGGCTTGCGAGTCATGCGGCCTGTGGCAGACCGACCCGGTGCCGACGCCGGCGCAGCTCCAGGAGCTTTACGAGCGTCACTACAATTTCGGCGGCGAGGGCGAGACCGGCAGTCTGTGGACGAAGCTGCGCGCGGCCTTCTTCGCCTCGCCCTTCTATCGCCTGATGCTCGCGCTCGACGGCGACGTGTCGTTCCACACCAAGCGCGGCAAGGGCCGCCTGCTCGATGTCGGCTGCAACGAGGGGCGCGGCCTCGCGATCTACGAGGCCAACGGGTTTCATGCGGAGGGGCTCGAGCTCAACCGCGTCGCCGCCGATGCCGCGCGCCAGAAGGGCTTCGTGGTCTACGACGTCGACATCGCGGCTCTGCGGCCCGCGGCGCCCTATGACGTGGTCGTACTCTCCAACGTGCTGGAACATGCGCTGCATCCGCGCGGCATGCTGACCGAGATCCGGCGCCTCCTGAACCCGGGTGGCCAACTCTGGATCAGCCTGCCCAATGCGCAGAGCGCGCTGCGCGAGCGTTTCGGCGCAGATTGGATCAACTGGCACGTGCCGTTCCACATCACGCATTTCACGGCCGAGCGATTGGGCGGATTGCTTGATGAATCCGGCTTCACGGTGACGCGTACGGACAACGTCACACCCGCCTTGTGGTTCGCGCAATCCAAGATCGCGCGCGATTTTCCAGATACGCCGCGCCGCCAACGTGAGCCCCGTCGTGTGCTGCCCCTGATGCTGGCGGCGATGACGATCCATGCGGCGTCGCGCGCGGCCTGGAATCGGAGCGGCCGCGGCGATTGCCTGGTGGTCGAGGCGCGGCGCCGATGAGGCTGGTGCTGCATGACTACTCCGGTCACGCCTTCCTCGTGCAACTCGCCCGCCAGCTCGCGCGCGATGGACACGATGTGCTGCATCTCCACTTTCCGGGATTCCAGACGCCCAAGGGCGCCTTGCTGCGCCGGCCCGACGACCCACCGAATTTCGAGACACGCGGTCTCACACTGCCCGGGACCTTCGCCAAATACAGCTACGTGAAACGGCTGCGTCAGGAATTCGCGTATGGAAGGCGGCTGGCACGGGCCATCGAAGCGTGGAAACCCGATTTGGTGATTTCCGCCAACTCGCCGCTGGACCCGCAGCATCTGGCGTGGCGCGCCGCCGGGCGCCTTGGCGTACCCTTCATCTTCTGGGTGCAGGACATCTATTCGGTCGCGATCGCGAATATCCTTCGCCGCAAGCTCGGGCTCCTCGGGCGCGTCGTCGGCGCGCGCTACATCGCGCTGGAGAAGAAGCTGCTGCGGCAATCCGCGCGCGCGATCGTCATCACTGACGATTTCGTGCCGGTCTTGACGAATTGGGGCGTCGCGCGCGATCGCATCGACGTGGTCGAGAACTGGGCCGCGCGCGAGGAATTGCCGCCGCAGCCGAGGGACAATCCCTGGGCGCGCGCGCATGGCCTGCATGACCGGTTGGTGTTCCTCTACTCGGGCACCATCGGCCTCAAGCATGATCCCGGGCTGCTGCTTGCGGTCGCCGAGGCGTTCAAGGATCGCGATGACGTGCGCGTCGTCGTCGTCTCGGAAGGGCCGGCGATCGATTGGTTGCGGCAGCGCGGCGCGGGCCTTGCGAACCTCATCCTGCTGCCGTTTCAGCCTTTCGAGACGCTGCCGCAAGTGGTGTGCTCGGGCGATGTGCTGATGGCCGTTCTCGATCCCGAAGCAGGGGTCTACTCCGTACCATCCAAAGTGCTGACCTATCTCTGTGCCGGCCGGCCGCTGCTCACCGCGATGCCGCCGGAGAATCTCGCCTCGCGCATCCTCACGCGCGAGCATGCCGGCCTGGTGGCGCCGGCCGGTGATCGCGCCGCCTTCGTCGCCGGCGCCCGGCGTCTCGCCGCGGATCCCGAGTTGCGCCAGACCCTCGGCGCCAACGCGATCGCATATGCCGACCGCACATTCGATATCGCCGCGGTTTCCGCCCGCATCGGCGCGATCGCCAAGCGCGCCCTAACCAAGGGTTGAGTCGTCGGATTTCCTCCCGAACTTCGTAAAGATTTTACCGGGCCGAGTTATCGTTAAGTTCTATTCACGATCAATTAGTCAAAGCGCGGGCCCTGTTAATGTGCGGAATCGTCGGCCTCGTCGGGTCGTTGTCTGAAGCTGCGTGCCGCTCCACCGTCACACGCATGACGGAAGAGATCATTCACCGCGGGCCGGATGATGTCGGAATCTGGTCGACCCAGGGCTTCGGCTTCGGGATGCGGCGGCTGAGCATCATCGATCTGGCCGGCGGCCATCAACCGATCTGGCGCGATCCGCAACTCGGGATCGTCTTCAACGGCGAGATCTACAATTTCGAATATCTGCGCTCCAAATTGACGCGTCTCGGGCATCGTTTCACCACGACGTCCGACACGGAAGTCGCGCTCGCCTGTTACGAACAATTCGGGGAATCTTTCGTCGATCACCTCGACGGCATGTTCGCCGTCGCGATCATCGACCTGAAACGCCGCAAGCTCTTCCTGGCGCGCGATCGCCTCGGCAAGAAGCCGCTGTATTATGGAACGCTCGGTGGACAATTCTACTTCGCCAGCGAGATCAAGGCGATCATCGCGGTCGTGGAGCAGAAGCCGGCGTTGAACCTCGCCGCGATCGACCACTATCTCAGCTTTCGTTATGTGCCGTGGCCCGAGACGATCTGGACGGGAATCCAGAAGCTGCCCCCCGCCCATGTGTTGAGCCTCGATATCGGCGACCTCACCGCGACCGTGCGACGCTACTGGTCGGTGAATTTCGCGTCGGATGTGCACAACGAGTCGCGTGATTACGCCGGCGAGTTCGTGGACCAGTTCCACTCGGCGGTGGAAAAGCGACTCCTCGCCTCCGACGTGCCGGTCGGAATCTTTCTGAGTGGCGGCCTGGATTCCAGTGCGGTCTGCGCGGCCGCCTACGATCTCGGTTATCGTAACATCCGGACCTTCAGCGTCGGCCATACCGCGAAGGGGAAGTTCGACGAGACCAAGATCGCCGAGGAGGTGGCGGCCCATCTCGGGTTTCACCATCGATCATTGATCGTGGAGCAATCCGCGACCTTCGAGCATCTCGACGAGATCGTCTGGCACACCGACGAACCGTTGGCGGATCTATCGACGATCCCGCTGCTGTTGCTGTCGCGCCTGGCGCGACAGGACGTCAAGGTGATCCTCAGCGGCGAGGGCGGCGACGAGATCTTCGCGGGCTACGCGAGCGACAAGCATGCGCGTGTCGCGGACAGGATGCGCCAGCTCGGAAAATTTCCGCCTTGGGCATTGCGCGGCCTCGCCGCGCTGACCGGCGGCAGCAAGCGGCGTGTGTTCCAGCACATGGCGCGGCATGGATGGGCCGGCTATGTCTGGGCGCAGCTGCCCTACGGCATCCACTTCTCCGACAGCGAGAAGGCCAATCTCTGGCGCCCCGAAATGCATGTACCCGGCGGGCCGACGGCCGAGGACAAGATCGTCGCCATGTACGACGAATGTCGATCGTCGGAGGCGATGGACGTCCTGATGACGGCCGGGTCCCAGCAATGGCTGGTCGAAGATCTGTTGATGAAGGCCGACAAGATTTCCATGGCGGCCTCGCTCGAATTGCGCTGCCCGTTCCTCGATCACAGGCTCGTGGAATGGGCGCAGCATCTGCCGCTCACCCAGAAGATCGGCAGCGCCGCGGAGGGCTACACGACGAAGCGAATCCTGCGGGATTATTGCCGCCCGCGCCTGCCCTCGATCGTGACCACGCGCGAGAAAGTCGGCTTCGCCACGCCGGCCTATGAGTGGCTGCGCGATCCGGCCAAGCTGCAGGAATTCGACGCCCTGCTGGTCGGCCCGGATTGCCACTTGCCCGAACTGTTCCGCGCCGAGCAGATGCGCAGCCTGCTCGCCGCGGCGCATGCCGGCGACCCTGCGGCGGCGCAGAATGTCTGGGTGCTGATCGTCCTCGGCCGCTGGCTGAAGCGCTGGATGTAGCGTGGGTCAACACTGCGTCTTGCCTGCGCAATCAGCGCGCGCCGTTAACCGTCATATTTCTTTACAAACCTCAGAAATGATCGAGTCGTCAGCGATGGATCGGTCGCGCGCAGCTCGATCTAGAGCCATGGGATCGTTGGATTATTCTCGCTAATCGGGATTTCATTGTGGGTTTGGCATGGCGTTTGCTGGTTGCCATTATTGCGCTTCCAGGAGGACATCATGCGGATGACGACAGCTTTGGTGATGGCGGGATTGACGTTGGCGCTGGCGGCGCCGGCCTCGGCCTCGAATATCCGACCCTATTATCTTGCCGACGGCGATTCGAGCATCGCCTACGAGATCACCAACGGCGTGGTCACCAATACATTCACGACGTTCGACCTCGCCTATCCACTGGCGGTGCGCGGCACGATCTGG
>JANNTF010000387.1:0-1065 GCA_031403455.1 Alphaproteobacteria bacterium
GGATCCCTACGACCTCGCCAATATCGATCTGATGGATGCGCGCCGCCCGCCCGGCTATGTCGGAACCGGCGGCTACGTCCACCTGCTCGGCACCGATGCGCAAGGTCGGGACCTGCTCTCGGCGATGATCTATGGCTTGCGCATCTCGCTGCAGATGGGATTGCTCGCCGGCGCGATTGCGCTGACGCTCGGCGCCACGCTCGGGACGCTCGCGGCCTTCGTCGGCGGACGGATCGAAGCGATCGTGATGCGCGTCGTCGATCTGCAGCTCTCGTTCCCGGCGATCCTGCTCGCGCTCGTGCTCGCGGCCGTGCTCGGCAAGGGCAAGACGCAGCTCGTGATGGCGCTCGCGGCGGCGCAATACGCCTATTTCGCCCGCACCGCCCACGGCGCGGCGATCGCCGAGCGCAGCAAGGATTATGTCGAGGCCGCGCTGTCGACCCCGCTCGCGCCGCGCACCGTGATCTTCCGGCACATCCTGCCCAACTGCCTGCCGCCCTTGATCGTCGTCGCCACGGTGCAGATCGCCAATGCGATCGCCCTCGAAGCCACGCTCTCCTTCCTCGGCCTCGGGCTGCCGTCGACGGAACCGTCGCTGGGCATGCTGATCGCCAATGGGTTCCAGTATCTCCTCTCGGGCCGCTACTGGATCTCGATCTATCCAGGCATCGCATTGATCGTCCTGATCGTCGCCATCAACGTCGTCGGCGATCAGGTCCGCGATCAGCTCAATCCGCGGCTCAAGCGATGACCCCGGCGGCCGCCAGCGATCCCGTGCTCGATATCCGCGGGCTGAAGACGCATTTCTTCACGAGGGCCGGCGTGCTCAAGGCGGTCGATGGCATCGATCTCGCCGTCGCGCGCGGCGAGATCCTCGGCCTGGTGGGCGAGTCCGGCTCGGGCAAGACGGTCACCGGTTTCTCCATTCTCGGCCTCGTCGACCCGCCCGGTCGCATCGTGGAGGGCTCGATCCGTTTCGCCGGGCGCGAGCTCGTGGGTCTCGCCAACGAGGAGCTGCGCCAGCTGCGCGGCCGACGCATCGCGATGGTGTTCCAGGATCCGTCG
>JANNTF010000388.1:0-5003 GCA_031403455.1 Alphaproteobacteria bacterium
GCATGATCTTCGTCAGCGGCATGATCGGCTGGGATGCGCAAGGGCGGTTCCACAGCAACGAGCTGTCCGCGCAGGTGCGCCAGGCGCTGCGGAACATCGTGGAGGTTCTCGCGGTCGCCGGCGCCAGGCCCGAACACATCACGCGCATGACCTGGTACGTACTCGACAAGCGCGAATACATCGCCGCCTACAAGCCGATCGGCGACGCCTATCGCGAGATCATCGGGTGTCACTTCCCGGCGATGACCGCCGTGCAAGTCGGCGCGCTGATCGAAGACCAGGCCCGCGTGGAGATCGAAGTGACCGCGGTGGTGCCGGCGTCATGAGCGGGAGCGACGCCGAACTCGTCACGCTGCGCAGCGCAACGATGCATCTCGAGATCGCACCCGCGATCGGCGGCAGCATCGCGCGCTTCGGCTCGATCACGGACGGCGCTAGGACCGACTGGTTCCGCCCCGCGACACCGGACGCGCTCGCCAGACGCGATCCCCTTGGCATGGCCTGCTTTCCGCTCGTGCCGTTTTCGAACCGTATCCGCGACGGCGCATTTCGCTTCGCGGGCCGCGATGTCCGGCTCTCGCATGGTTTCGCGCATGCGCTGCACGGTCATGGCTGGCTCGCCGCTTGGCAAATCATCGACCGGGCAGACGATCGGCTCACGCTGGCGCTCGCAAGGCCGGCCGATGACTGGCCATTCGCCTATCGGGCGCAGCAGGCATTCCAACTCACTCCGGACTCGCTCGCTGTCACGCTGAGCGTCGAGAATACCGGATCGACGCCCATGCCGGTCGGGATCGGTCTGCATCCCTATTTCATGCGCACACCGCGAACCACGCTGACGGCGCAGACCGGACGCATCTGGGAGACCGATGCGGCGATTCTGCCGACGCGGCTCGCCGAACCCGGGCCGGCGCGCGCGCTCGGCAAAGGTCTGGCCGTCGACACGATCGCGCTCGACAATTGCTATGCGGATTGGACGCGCAGCGCCGTCATCGACTGGCCGGAGCGGCGGATGCGCATGACGATGCGTGCGACCGGCGAACTCACTTTCATCGTCGTCTACACGCCAACCGGCGCGGATTTCTTCTGCGCCGAGCCCGTCACCAACGCCACCGATGCGTTCAATCTCGCGGCGCAGGGTCGAACCGACACCGGCATGTGCATCCTGGCGCCAGGTCACGCCATGCGATCGACCGTCACCTTCCTCGCTCGATCGACGCTGCGATCCGACACCGGTTGAGCGGTCCCGCGCTTGCGCGCTGTTGCTCCGATCGGTCAGACGTTCCAATCTCCTGGTCATGCGGTTTTCCATCTTTTCACTCGCGCGCCAGGCGCTTGGCGGCCACGCGGGCTGGCCGACCCAATGGCGGTCGCCGGCGCCCAATCCCGGGTATGACGCGGTGATCGTCGGCGCGGGCGGGCATGGGCTCGCGACCGCCTATTACCTCGCGCGGGATCACGGCTTGCGCAACATCGCGGTGGTCGAGAAGGGCTGGCTCGGCGGCGGCAATACCGGGCGCAACACCACGATCATCCGCTCCAATTATCTGTGGGAGGAGAGCGAGGCGATCTACGAGCACGCGCTGAAGCTGTGGGAGACGCTGTCGCAGGAGCTCAACTACAACGTCATGTACTCGCCGCGCGGCGTGATGATGCTCGCGCATACGGTGCACGACATCCAGGTCTTCAAGCGTCACGTCCACGCCAATCGGCTCGCCGGCATCGACAATGAATGGCTGACCGCCGAGCAGGCGAAGGAATTCTGCCCGCCGCTCAACATCGCGCCTGGCATGCGCTACCCGGTGCTCGGCGCGGCGCTGCAACGGCGCGGCGGCACGGCGCGCCACGACGCGGTCGCCTGGGGCTATGCGCGCGGCGCGGATCGTCTGGGCGTCGACATCATCGAGAATTGCGAAGTGACCGCGATCCGGCGCGACGCGAGCGGCGCGGTCACGGGCATCGACACCACGCGCGGGCCGATCGCGACGCGCCGACTCGGCGTCGTCGCAGCGGGTCACACATCAGTGCTGATGGCGATGGCCGGAATGCGCATGCCGCTCGAGAGCTATCCGCTGCAGGCGCTGGTGTCGGAGCCGATCAAGCCGGCGATTCCCTGCGTGGTCATGTCGAACACGATCCACGCCTATATCTCGCAATCCGACAAGGGCGAGCTGGTGATCGGCGCGGGCACCGATGCCTACACGTCGTACAGCCAGACCGGCGCGCTGCACGTGACCACGCATACGCTCGACGCGATCTGCGAGCTGTTCCCGAATTTCCGCCGCGTGCGGATGCTGCGCAACTGGGGCGGCATCGTCGATGTGACGCCGGACCGCTCGCCGATCATCGGCAAGACGCCGGTGCCCGGGCTGTTCGTCAATTGCGGCTGGGGCACCGGCGGATTCAAGGCGACACCGGGCTCGGGTCACGTGTTCGCCGCGACCATCGCGCACGACGCGCCGCATCCGATCGCGGCGCCCTTCACGCTCGAGCGGTTTCGCACCGGTCGCCTGATCGACGAAGCTGCGGCCGCGGCCGTGGCGCATTGAGGCCGACATGTTGCTGATCAACTGTCCCCATTGCGGCGAACGTCCCGAGCTCGAATTCCGCTATGCCGGCGAAGCGCATGTCGCGCGGCCGTCGAACCCCGCCGCCGTCGACGATGCGCACTGGGCCGATTTTCTCTACATGCGCAGCAATCCCAAGGGTTGGCATGCCGAGCGCTGGCGCCACGAGTTCGGCTGCGGGCGATTCTTCAATGCGGTACGCCACACGGTGAGCGATCGCATCGTCATGACCTACAAGAGCGGCGAGCAACGGCCCGATCCAGCGAGTCTGGCGGCGGCGGCAAAACGATGAACGCGGCACCGCGCATGGCGGCCGGCGGGCGTATCGATCGCCGCCGGCAACTCGGCTTCACTTTCGACGGCAGGCGCTACAGCGGCCATGCGGGCGACACGCTCGCCTCGGCATTGCTCGCCAATGACGTCCATCTCGTCGGCCGGTCGTTCAAGTACCACCGACCGCGCGGCATCGTCGCTGCGGGTGCCGAGGAACCCAATGCGCTTGTGGGCGTCGATCGCGGAACTGGTCGTTACACGCCGAATCTGCGCGCCACACAGGTCGAACTCTTCGACGGCCTGATCGCCGAGAGCCAGAACCGCTGGCCGTCGCTGACGCACGATGTCAGCGCGATCAACGATGTTTTCGCGCCGCTGATTCCCGCGGGCTTCTACTACAAGACGTTCATGCAGCCCGCCGCGTGGTGGGCGAAGTTCTATGAGCCCAAGATCCGCGCCATGGCCGGGCTCGGCCGCGCCGGCGAAGGCGCCGACCCGGATCGCTACACGCAGCGTTATGCGCATTGCGACGTGCTGGTGATCGGCGCCGGGCCGGCAGGGATCGCGGCTGCGTTGACAGCGGTCGAGAGCGACGCGCGCGTGATCCTGTGCGACGAGCAGAGCGAGGCGGGCGGCAGCTTGCTCGCGGAGACGCGCGCGCGCATCGATGGTCTGAGCGCGCGGGATTGGCTCGCGCGGAGTCTGGCGGCGCTGCAACGACGCCCCAATTTCCGATTGCTTCCCCGCACCACGGCATTCGGCTATTTCGCACAGAATTTCGTCGCGCTCGCCGAGCGGGTCACCGACCACCTCGCCAATCCGGATCCGGCGTTGCCGCGTGAGCGGCTCTGGCAGGTGCGCGCGCGGGAGGTCGTGCTCGCGACCGGCGCGATCGAGCGGCCGCTGGTTTTTCCGGAGAACGATCGTCCCGGCGTGATGCTGGCCGATGCGGCGCGCAGCTATCTGAACCGCTACGGCGTCAAGCCGGGCGCACGCGCGGTCATCTTCACCGCGCATGATGATGCCTATGGCACCGCGCTCGAGCTCGCGGCGGCCGGCGTCACCATCGCGACCATCGCCGATCTGCGCGCGCGCGCCGATGGCGCGCTGCCGCAGATGGCGCGCGCGGCTGGACTGCCCGTGACCATTGCGGCCACGATCGTCGGCACGCGCGGGCGGCTGCGCATCCGCGAGGCGCATATCGGTCGCGTCGATGCCGCCGGCGATGTCCATCGCGTGGAGCCCGTGAGCTGCGACCTGCTCCTGATGTCCGGCGGTTGGACGCCCAGCGTGCATCTGCATTCGCAGTCCCGCGGCACGCTCGCCTTCGACGCGGCGCTGCAAAGCTACGTGCCCCAGGAGACGCCGCAGCATTGCCGCTCGGTCGGCGCCTGCGCGGGCATGTTCGGCTTGCAGGCGGCCATCGGTGCGCACGGCGTCGTGAGCGCGGACCCGCCGCGCGACCCCGGCGGCTTTGCCGGCGCCGTCCCGCATGACCGCTCGCCCAAGCGCGCGCGCGCCTTCGTCGATTTCCAGAACGACGTCACGGCCAAGGATCTCACCCTCGCCTTGAGCGAAGGCTTCCGCTCGATCGAACACGTGAAGCGCTACACCACGACCGGCATGGCGACCGATCAGGGCAAGACCTCGAACATCAATGCGTTGGCGATCGTCGCCGCTGCGAGCGGGCGCACGATTCCCGATGTCGGTCTCACCAGCTTCCGCCAGCCCTATACGCCCGTCACCTTCGGCACCTTCGCCGGCATCTCGCGCGGCATGCTGTTCGATCCCGTGCGCACGACGCCGATCCATGCATGGGCGGTCGCGCAGGGCGCGGTTTTCGAGGATGTCGGCCAGTGGAAGCGCGCGCGCTCCTTTCCGCGCGGCGGCGAAGACTTGCACGCGGCGGTGACGCGCGAATGCCGGACGGTCCGCACGCGGGCCGGAATCTTCGACGCCTCGACCCTGGGCAAGATCGAAGTGGTCGGCCCCGACGCGGCGGAATTCCTGAATCGCATGTACGTGAACGCCTGGACGAAGCTCGAGCCCGGCCGCTGCCGCTATGGCATCCTGCTCAACGAGGCCGGCTTCGTGATCGATGACGGCGTGGTCGGCCGGCTCGCGCCCGACCGGTTTCATGTCACCACGACGACGGGCGGCGCG
>JANNTF010000389.1:0-1947 GCA_031403455.1 Alphaproteobacteria bacterium
CGTGTAGTCGCCCTCGTACGGAATCAGGAAGATCACGCGGCCATCATCGTTCTGGAGGATGAACGCATGGCTGCCGGGATACCGGCGCCGCACGACGATGTGGCTACCCTTGATCAAGCGCAGCGTGGCGGTCGCGTTGACCCCGAGCGTCTGCCCCAGGACTTTGCCCGCCCAAGGGCCGGCTGCGTTGACGATCGCGCGGGCGCGCACGGTCTGCGTGCGGCCGTCGGCGTCGCGCATCGCGAGCGACCACGTCTCGCCGTCGCGGCGCGCGTCGGTGACGGCGGTGCGGGTCAGGATCCGTGCGCCGCGATCGGCCGCGTCGCGCGCGTTGAGTGCCACCAGCCGGGCATCGTCGACCCAACAATCCGAGTAGGCGAAGCCGCGTGTGAATTCCGGCTTCAACGCGCCGCCGAGAACGCGGTCGCGCAGATCCACGCCGTGGGAGCGGGGCAGGGACGAACCTGGGCCGAATGGCCGCCAAGCGAGATTGTCGTAGAGCACCAGACCAAGGCGCAGCAACCATGCCGGGCGGAGAGCGGGCGTGTGGGGCAGCACGAAGCGCAGCGGCCAGATGATGTGCGGGGCATTGCGCAGCAGGATGTCGCGCTCACCCAGGGCCTCGCGCACAAGCCTGAACTCATAGTGTTCGAGATAGCGCAGTCCGCCATGGATGAGCTTGCTCGATGCCGACGATGTCGCGGCGGCAAGGTCGGATTTCTCGGCCAACAACACCTTGACGCCGCGGCCCGCGGCGTCGCGCGCGATCCCGGTCCCGTTGACGCCACCGCCGATGATCGCGAGATCGAAGATCTGGGACACGCTGGTCCCGCTGGCGGAGGATGCACTCACGATGAGTCGGATATCCTGGTTGCCGCCGTGCTGTCATGCCGCGTCAATGAATTGTCAACCATCCCTGGCTTAGCGTCGATTTTAGGTAAAGGGCTTCAAACGCCCAATGCCCAGATGAGGAGGCGGCCGCCACGGATGTACTGGCGTTCGCCTTTTCATCGCCGGCGTCTCTGACGACCGAAGGCGTCACCAACAAAAAGAGGTCCAGCCGCGTGCGCGGAAGGACCTCGATTGCGAATGGCTCCCCGGGTCTGATTCGAACAGACGACCCGCCGGTTAACAGCCGACTGCTCTACCGCTGAGCTACCGGGGAACAAAACTGCGCGCGCTTATAACAACTCACCCTCGGCTGCGCCAGACATCCTGTGAGGTCGTCGAGCGCTGGAGGCCCGGGGCGGAATCGAACCGCCGCGTAGGGGATTTGCAGTCCCCTGCATTACCACTTTGCTACCGGGCCCAGCGAATGGGCCGCGAGATATACGGGGGCAGCATGGCGAGGGTCAACAGGGTGCGCAGGGTGGTCGGCCGGTGCGCCGTGATACGTGTGGCGGATCGCTACAATTGTTTCGACTCGGCCGGCAGGGTATATGTGCCATTCCGCAAACGATTTTTTCGCGATCTCGACTCCTATGGATAATCATGCCGTGCGGCGCCTCAACATGGTTGAGAGCCAGCTGCGAACGAACAAAGTGACCGACTCACGCATCCTGCGTGCGATGGCCGATTTGCCGCGCGAGCAGTTCGTCCCCGATGGGTTGCGCGGTATCGCCTACGTGGATGAGGATGTGGCGCTTGGCAACGGGCGGTTCCTGATGGAGCCGATGGTGCTCGCCCGCCTCATCCAGGCAGCACAGATCCAGCCCACCGACCTCGTGCTCGAACTCGGCACGGGCGGGGGCTACGCGACGGCGATCCTGGCGAAGCTCGCCAGTACGGTCGTGTCGGTCGAGCCGGATGCGCAGCTCGCCACCACCGCCTCGGAAGCGTTGCGTCTGCTCGGGGTCGACAACGCGATCATCGTGCCCGGCGCGCTGCAAGACGGATATCCCGTGCAGGCGCCTTTCGATGTCATCGTGTTCGGCGGTGCGTTCAGCG
>JANNTF010000390.1:0-4983 GCA_031403455.1 Alphaproteobacteria bacterium
GGCATGCAAAGTTTCCGCGGGCGGCGGGGGGGGGCCCCCCCCCCCCCCCCCCCCCCCCCGGGGGGGGGGGGTGGTAGGGGGATGGTGACACGGGCCACCCCCCCCCCCCGGGGGGGGGGGGGGGGGGGGGGGGGGGCCCCCCCGCCGCCCGCGGAAACTTTGCATGCCTGACCCCATCCTCTCCGTGCGCGGTCTGACGGTGAGCTTCGTCGGTTCGGGCCGCGCCGTGCCGGCGGTGCGCGGCGTCGATTTCGACGTCTATCCCAACGAGGTGCTCGGCATCGTCGGCGAGTCCGGCTCGGGCAAGAGCGTGACTTCGCTTGCGGTGAGCGGGCTCCTGCCGCCGACGGCGCGGATCAGCGGCACGGTCCGCCTGGGCGATGTCGAGGTGACGACGGCCGATCGCGAGACGCTGCGCCGCATGCGCGGCCGCGACATCGGCATGATCTTCCAGGATCCGACCACGACTCTGAACCCGGTGCTGCCGATCGGCCGCCAAGTCGTCGAAGGCCAGGTCGCGCATGGCCGCATCGCCGGCTCGGCGGCGCGCGGGCGTGCGGTCGAGTTGCTGCGCGAGGTCGATATTCCCGACCCCGACAGCCGGGTCATCCAGTTCCCGCATCAATTCTCCGGCGGCATGCGCCAGCGCGCGGTGATCGCGATGGCGATGGCCGGCCGGCCCAAACTGATCATCGCCGACGAGCCGACCACGGCGCTCGACGTCACGGTGCAGGCGCAAGTGCTCTCGGTGCTGGCGCAGCGCCAGGCCGAGACCGGCGCCGCCGTCATCCTGATCACGCATGACCTCGGCGTCATCGCGGAGGTCGCACATCGCGTCGCGGTCATGTATGGCGGCCGCATCGTCGAGACCGGCACGGTCGAGGCGATCTTCGCTCGGCCGCGCCATCCCTACACGGTCGGGCTCCTGCGCAGCCTGCCGCGCGTCGAAGGCGCCGATCAGCGGCTGGTCCCGATCCGTGGTCAGCCGCCGAGCCCGGCGAATCTGCCGTCAGGCTGCAGCTTCCATCCGCGCTGTCCGATCGCGCGCGAGATTTGCGCGGCCGAAGAGCCGGCGTTGCGTGTCGCCGGCGAGGGTCACTTCAGCGCCTGCCATTTCCCCGAGGAGGCGCAGGCGCTCGATCCGGCTTCGCGCGCGACGCTGCGTGTCGAGAGTGTGGAGCGCGCGTCGGCGCCAGCGCCCGAACCGCTGCTGACCGTCGAGGATCTGCGCATCCATTTCCCGATCAGGGCCGGGATCCTGCGCCGCCGCGTCGGCGTGGTGCGCGCCGTCGACGGCGTGACTCTCAGCGTTCGCGCGGGCGAGACTCTCGGCCTGGTCGGCGAATCCGGCTGCGGCAAGACGACGACGGGCCGCGCGATCATGGGGCTGATCCCGGTCACCGCAGGCCGCGTGACCTTCGCGGGCCAGGACATCACCAACCTGCCGCGGCACGACATGCGCCGCATCCGCCGGCACATGCAGTACATCTTCCAGGATCCGTATTCGTCGCTGAACCCGATCCGCACGGTCGGCGACATCGTCGCCGAGCCGCTGCGCATCCACGGCATCTACGAGGAGATGGGCGGCGATGCGCGCATCGCGGAGCTGTTCGAACTCGTCGGCCTGCCGCGCGCGATGATGGGCCGCTTCCCCAGCGAGTTCTCCGGCGGCCAGCGCCAGCGCATCGGCATCGCGCGCGCGCTGGCGCTGCAGCCGCGGCTCCTGATCCTTGACGAGCCGGTCGCCGCGCTCGACGTCTCGATCCAGGCGCAGATCATCAACCTGCTCCAGGACTTGCAGCGCGAACTCAAGCTCGCCTATCTGTTCATCGCGCATGACCTCTCGGTCGTGCGGCACATCTCCGATCGCGTCGCCGTGATGTATCTCGGCCGCATCGTCGAGGAGAGCGAGAAGACCGCGCTCTACGAGACGCCCGTTCATCCCTACACGCAATCGCTGCTCTCGGCCGTGCCGGTTCCAGATCCCACGTCGCGGCACCGGCGCGCGCGCATCGTGCTCGAGGGCGACATCCCCAGCCCGGCGCGGCCACCCTCGGGATGCACGTTCCATCCGCGCTGTTTCAGGGCGAGCGAGATCTGCACCAGCGAAGCGCCGCCTTTCATCCCCTATGCCGGCCTGCCGACCCGTACGGCCTGTCATCATGCCGGTCCCTTCGACGCCGTCGCCCTCGCCGCCGCGCAGGCAAGCCGGGCGGCCAAGCGATCGGGACGCGCGAAATGAGCGCGGGGCTGCAGCGCAATCTCACCATCGCCAGGCGCGTCTTCGCGCATCCCGGCGCATGGCTCGGCGCCGGATTCCTCGTCTCCACGGTCGCGACGGCCTTCCTCGCGCCGTGGCTGCTGTCGATCGATCCGCTGGCCCAGGATCTGGTCGCGACACTCGAGCCGCCCTCCTGGGCCTATTGGTTCGGCACCGACGAGCTCGGCCGCGACATCCTGGCGCGCGTCATCTACGGCGCGCGCACCTCGCTGCTGACCGCCGCCGGCGCGGTCACGATCGCCGCCTGCATCGGCATTCCCATCGGATTGATCGCCGGGTTCTTCGGCGGCTGGCGCGATGCGCTGCTGATGCGCGTGGTCGATGTGCTGCTGGCGCTGCCCGGCATCCTGTTCGCGATGGCGATGATCGCGGTGCTCGGCCGCAGCCAGACGGCGGCGCTGATCGCGGTCGGGATCACCGGCGTGCCGAGCTTCGCGCGCATCACCCGCGCGCAGGTGCTGAGCTTGCGCAAGCGCGACTTCGTTACCGCGGTCGAGGCGCTCGGCGGCTCCTCGACCTATTCGATGTTCCGCACCGTGCTGCCGAATTCCTGGAGCCCGATCCTGGTCCAGGTCGTCGTGCTCTCGTCGGTCGCGATCCTGATCGAAGCCTCGCTCGCCTTCCTCGGCGTCGGCATCCCGCCGCCGACGCCGAGTTGGGGCGAGATGCTGCGCACCGGCAAGTCCTATCTCTACGAATCGCCGACCTATGCGGTGCTGCCCGGGCTCGCGCTGACGCTCACCATCCTGTCGCTGGACACGCTCGGGCGCACGCTCGCGCGCGTGCTCGAGGATCGCCACGAGATCGCCATCGACGCGCCGGCGGAGCGGCCGGCGCGATGACCGCGTATATCGCCCGACGCCTCCTGCAGCTGCTGCCCGTGCTGCTACTCGCCTCGGTCGGCATCTGGGCGATGATCTACGCCGTGCCGGGCGGACCGGTCGCGGGCATCGTCGGCGAGAACGCGACGCCCGAGCAGATCCGCGAGGTGACGCAGCGCCTCGGCCTCGATCGCCCTGTCCTGGTGCAGTACTGGTCCTGGCTGCTCAAGGCGATGACCGGCGATCTCGGCACCGCGCTGCAGTCGCGCGAGCCCGTCATGCACCTGATCATGCAGCGCGTGCCTGCGACCATTCAGCTCGGCGTCGCGGCGACGATCATCGGACTCCTGCTCGGAATCCCGATCGCGGTCGCCAGCGCGATCGCGCCGGGCACCTGGCTCGACCGCACGCTCAGCGGCTGGAGCGCACTGGCTCTCGGCGTGCCGACTTTCTGGCTCGGCATCCTGCTGATCCTGCTGTTTTCGGTCGAGCTGCGCTGGCTGCCGTCGGCCTCGACCTATGTTTCGTTCTTCGAGAATCCCTGGCAGGCGCTGCGCAACGTCCTGTTGCCCGCGCTCACGCTCGGAACCTATGTCTCAGGCATCTTCGCGCGCTTCCTGCGCGCCTCGCTTCTCGCCGAGCTGCGCACCGACTACGTGCGCACCGCGCGCGCCAAGGGCCTGAAGGAGCGCGACGTGATCGGCCGCCACGTGATGCGCAACGCGCTGCTGCCCTTCGTCACCATCGTCGGACTGATGCTTGCCGCCTTCATCGGCGGCGCCGTCGTCACCGAGGCGGTGTTCACCTATCCAGGCCTCGGCCGGCTCCTGATCCTGGCGATCGGCACGCGCGACTATCCGCTGATCCAGGGCTGCATCCTGTTCATCCTCGTCATCTACGTGCTGATGAACGTCCTGGTCGACGTGCTCTACGCCTATATCGACCCGCGCATCGAGTACGGGTGAGAGCGGGTGGGCGGGTTCAGAGCCTGCGCGCGCGATCGCATGCAGGGCCGTCATGTCGCGTGAGCGCGCGCTCTTCGGTCGTGCAGCGTCACGCACAGCACCTATCGAGCTCATGGCCGGCGATTTGTCCTGCGTATTCGAGAACGGCGCGCTGCGCTACGTGAGCTGGCACGGGACCGAAGTGCTGCGCGGCATCGCCTTCCTGATCCGTGACAGCGACTGGGGAACACCCGCCGTCTCGCTGCATGACCTCGCCATCGCGTCGGACCCGCATCGATTCCGAATCGAATTCGGCACTGAGACTCTTGGCGACGCGATGCGCTTTCGAACGCGGGCGAGAATCCTCGGGGAGGCGGCCGGCCGACTGCGCTTCGAGGTCGACGGCGAGGCATTGGTCGAGCTCGAGGCCAACCGCTGCGGCTTCGTCGTGCTGCACCCCGCGGATGTCGCCGGCGCGGCGCTGACCGTCCTCCATACATCCGGCGTGCGCGAGGAAACGCATTTTCCGCGCGCCATCAGCCCTGGGCAGCCGGTCTTCGACATCCGCGCGCTGAGCTACGAGCGCCAGCCTGGAATGCGCATCGATTGCCGACTCGATGCCGCATCGACGGCCCATGATCCGACCGGGAAATTCGAGATGGAGGATCAGCGCAATTGGTGCGACGCATCGTTCAAGACCTATTCGGGATCACTCCTCGATCCCTGGCCGTTTCGCATCACGCCTGGTCGTGGCGTGGCGCAGTCGGTCACCGTCACGATCGACGATCGCGCGCGTATACGACGCGCACGGCCCAGCCGCGATCGCACAAGCGTCGTCACGATCGGGGGGCCGACAGGGCGTCGCATGCCCGAGATCGGCCTGGGCTGGCCGTTGGAGTCGCAATCGATCGCGGCGGTCGTTTCGCGTACGTCGCCA
>JANNTF010000391.1:0-2077 GCA_031403455.1 Alphaproteobacteria bacterium
TCATCGGGCAGATCGCCGCGAAGATGTCCAAGAGCGGTACCATCGGCTACATCGGTTCCTTCCCGATCCCGGAGGTCGTGTCCGGCATCAACGCGTTCATGCTCGGAGCACAATCGGTGCGACCGGACATGAAGGTCAAAATCGTGTGGGTAAATTCCTGGTACGACCCGGGTAAGGAAGCCGACGCCGCGAAGGCACTGATCAGTCAGGGCGCCGATATCATCACGCAGCACACCGACAGCGCGGCGGCGATGCAAGTTGCGCAGGAGCGTGGCGTGTTCGCCTTTGGCCAGGCGTCCGACATGGCGAAGTTTGGGCCGAAGGCTCAGCTCACCGCGATCGTCGACGATTGGGGTCCCTATTATGTCGAGCGCGTCGGACTCGCGCTCGAGGGCAAGTGGACATCCGGTGCGACGTGGGACGGCCTCGATAAGGGCAAGGTGCTCATGGCCCCGTACACCAACATGCCTGATGACGTGAAGAACCTGGCCATGGCGACCGAGGCGGCGATCAAGGCCAAGACACTTCACCCGTTCAAATGCCCGGTCCTCAAGCAGGACGGCAGCGCGGTCGAGTGCAAGGGCTCGGGCGCGCTGTCCGACGAGCAGATCGCGAGCATGAATTTCTACATCAAGGGCATCGACGAAAAAGTGCCGAACTGAGCGCTGAACCGCCCTGGTTCGTGCGGTAGCGCGAGCCGGGGCGGGGGCGACGTAACGACTGGTTAGACATGCCGGGCGTAGCCTATCTGCCCATGCGTTTCCTGATCCCCTGCGGCCTGTCGCTGCTTGCCATGTCGCCTTGCGCCGCGCAGACGATCGTCGTCGACACCGCCGCCTGCCGCGCGCTCGTCGTCGCGCATCAACCTGCTGACGATGTCGCTTTGAAGCCGGGCGTCGACGTCCGGGGAAGGCCGGTCGCGCCGGCAGAGCTTGCCGCGCCCACCCCGGTGCTGGCGCCGAATTTCACGTTCGATCTGAATGCCGATCTGGCGCCGTTTCTGGCGCCAGGCTCGCGCCTGTTCCAGCCGCAGCTCAATGTCGGGCGCGTGACGATCGCTCCCGACGGGAATGTAGCGTTCAACGGCCGGCCGCTCGCCGCCACCGACGCCGCCGCGCTCGCCACCGTCTGCCGACGCGCACCGCGCTAGCTTCGTCGCCTCGTGAGGGGCGACATCTGCGGTTCCATGGTGCGCGCGACGCCGCGCAACACGTCGATGTCGGCGGCAACAGGCGTGAGCGGGCCGCGCCGAGGCTGCGCGGTGATCGGCCCTGAAGGCCGCCGCGAATCACGACTCGCGTGGCCGCGACGGCGAGGTCTAGATTGCTCGCGATTTGCCGTCCCGGTGACCGATTTAGGAGCACGCTGCCTTGCGCCTCAGCCAGTTCTTCCTGCCCACGCTCAAGGAAACGCCCACCGAGGCGCAGATCGTCTCGCATCGACTGATGCTGCGCGCCGGCATGGTGCGCCAGCAGACGGCCGGGATCTATTCGTGGCTGCCGCTCGGCTATCGCGTGCTGCGCAAGGTCGAGCAGATCGTCCGCGAGGAACAGGATCGCACCGGCGCACAGGAGATCCTGATGCCGACGATCCAGCCCGCCGAACTATGGCGGGAATCCGGACGCTACGAGGATTACGGCAAGGAGATGCTGCGCATCACCGACCGGCACGAGCGCGAAATGCTGTTCGGTCCGACCAACGAGGAGATGGTCACCGACATCGCCCGCGCGTCGTTCAAATCCTATCGCGACCTGCCGAAGAATCTCTATCACATCCAATGGAAGTTCCGCGACGAGGTGAGGCCGCGGTTCGGCGTGATGCGCGGGCGCGAGTTCCTGATGAAGGACAACTATTCCTTCGATCTCGACGCGGCGTCCGCGCGCCATTCCTACAACAAGATGTTCGTGAGCTATCTCAGAACCTTCGCGCGCATGGGCCTCAAGGCGGTTCCGATGCGTGCCGAAACGGGGCCTATCGGCGGCTCGGACAGCCATGAGTTTCTGGTTCTGGCGGAGACGGGCGAGAGCGGGGTTTTCTTCGACGGCGATTTCCACGAAATGGATTGGGACAAGGTTGA
>JANNTF010000392.1:0-8017 GCA_031403455.1 Alphaproteobacteria bacterium
TTTCGCGATCTTGTTGTTCGCGGCGATGTAGTCGTTCAGCACGAACAAGATCTGCACGCGAATAGTCTTGATCTCAGTGCCTTCCAGCGCGGGTGGTTCGATCGCCTCTGGCGAGAGGCCCGAAGCACGCCATTTTGTGCTCGCCGCCGCCGTTACTCCTAGAATCCCCGAAATGAATAGGAGGATCGCGACTGTTCCCCCGAAGACCGCGATGGATGGAATGCCTGTTGCGGCAACAGTGTTCGTGCCGTTCACGGCTGCGATCGTGGCGCCCGCCGCAGCCAGCGAACCGGCAATGCAGGCGGTTGCGAGATTGATCGCTCTCTGTGACAACGCACCCACTAGGACTGTCTGTTGTTCAATTCTCTTCTCGGCGAGCCGAAGCGCCTCGGGAACAACGCCCTCCTTGGCGTCAATCCACTGCTGAAGCTTTGTGACCTCGCTCGAAGTGACGTCGCTCATGATTATCTCTCCGTTTAGAGAAAAAAATGTCGTGAGCTCGACAAGTGTATCCAGACTATCATTCGCCGTCGAAATCGCATCCAGACCGAACCCGCGAAAGGCACGCTGGATTCTATTTACTGGTAAGCTTCATTGGATCCCTTTTCGGGTCAACCAGCGTCGACGGCCTCGCCGGCGGCCAGCCCGGTCGCGAAGGCATGCGCAAGGCCGTTGCCGGAGAGATAGCCCTCGGCGCCGTCACCGGAGATTCCCGCGGCCGTGCCGCCGACGGCGAAGAGCCCTGAAATGACGCTGCCGTCGGGGCGCACCACGCGGCATTGCGTGTCGATCTTCAAGCCGCCTTGGGTGTGCGCCATCGCGCCGGTGACGAGCGAGCCGTAGAAGGGCGAGGTCAATTTCTTGCCGAAGATCGTGCGGCCGAAGCGATCGACGCCCCTGGCGATGGCCGCGTTGAACTCGGCGATCTCCGCCCTCACGGCGTCGACGGGCAGCGCAAAATGTGCGGCGAGTTCGGCGATCGTCGCCGCCTTCTTCACCGCGCCGTGCTCGACGGCCTCGCGGAACGGGCCGAGATCCCATGCCGCGTCATGGATGGTCTGATCGAAGATCTCGACGGCGCGCGCCTGCGGTTGGGCGATGACTTCGCGGGCGAATTCGGAATAGCCCATGTCCTCGCGGCCGAAACGTCTGCCCTCGAGATTGACCATGATCGCGCCGAGCCGCGGCAGAGAGCCGCCGAGATGCGTTCCTTCCACGGGATTGGCGTGGCAATGGCCCTGGTAGCCGGTCATGTGCGCGAGCGCGGCGCCCAGCGCGGCGCCCCAGCGAATGCCTTCGCCGAGCGCCGTCTGGCTGCCGAGATTCATCGCGCCGGCCATGTCCGGGCAGTAGTCCCGGACCATCTCCGCATTCGCGCCGAAGCCGCAGCAGGCCAGTACGATCTGGCGCACGGCGAAGCGCTCGTCGCGGCCCGCGATGCGCGCCGTCACGCCGCCGATCGCGCCCGCCTCCGCGACCACGCCGGTCACCTCGGCATGGTCGCGAAACTCGATCCTCGGATGGGCGCGTACGTGCTGACGCAGCGCGGCGATGAGTTCGGCGCCGGTCTCGCCGGGGCTCGCATGCAGGCGATGCGTCGAGAGGCCGGGATGCAGGATGCCCGTATAGAGATGGATCTTCAGCTCGAGCCGATTGGCGAGGAACGCGATCACGTCGCGCGACCGCTCGGCGACCATGCGCACGATGGCCGGATCCGCCTTGCCGCCATTCTTCGCCATAATGTCGGCGATCATGCGCTGCGGGCCATCCTCGATACCCGCGTCGCGCTGCCACTGCGTGCCGGCGCCGGGGACGAGGCCGCCGCAGATGCCGGTGTTCGAAATCTTGCCGGTGTCCTTCTCCAGCAGCAGCACATCCGCGCCGCGGTCGGCCGCCGTGATCGCGGCGACCATGCCCGCCCCACCAGCGCCGACTACGATGAGATCTTTACCGGCGCGTTTGGCGGGAGCATTCATGATCGACGGCAGCCTTGATGAGAGATGAATTTGGAGGTTCGCTGGTGGCGGCGGACGCTATCAGATCAGCCCTTGCGATCAACCGCTTCGAGCATCAAGAGGACGAGCAGCATGCGCGATGGGTTGCGGGGCCTGACCAACACCGACGCGCAAGCCCGGCTCAAGGCGGAGGGACCCAACGAGCTGCCGCGCACGGGGCATCGCTCGATCCTGCGCATCGCCTTCGAAGTCGTGCGCGAGCCGATGTTCGGGCTGCTGCTCGGTTCCGGCGCCATCTATCTGCTGCTCGGCGACCTGTCGGAGGCGCTGCTCCTGCTTGGCTTCGCATCGATCTCGGTGCTGATCACGGTGGTGCAGGAGAGTCGCAGCGAGCGCGTGCTCGAGGCGCTGCGCGATCTCACCAGTCCGCGCGCCCTGGTCATTCGCGATGGTGCGCGCTTGCGCATCCCCGGGCGCGAGGTCGTGCGCGGCGACATCCTCGTTCTCGGCGAGGGTGACCGCGTGCCGGCCGATGCGGCCCTCATCGAAGGCAGCGATCTTCAAGCCGACGAGTCGCTGCTCACCGGCGAGTCCGTGCCCGTGCGCAAGCGCGTCGCCACCGAGACCGACGGGGCGATGAAGCCGGGCGGCGATGATCTGCCTTTCGTCTTCTCCGGGACGTTGCTGGTGCGCGGCCATGGCTTGGCCGAAGTCAGGGCGACCGGTCCGCGCAGCGAGATTGGCAAGATCGGTCAGGCCCTGAGCGCGATCGACAGCGCGCCGCCGCGCCTGACGCGGGAGACCCGCAGGCTCGTGCGGATCTTCGCCATCTTCGGCCTCGTCGCCTGCGCGCTGACGGTGGTGTTCTTCGGATTGTGGCGCGGCTCCTGGCTGGAGGCGCTGCTGGCGGGCATCGCGCTGGGCATGTCGATGCTGCCGGAGGAGTTCCCGCTCATCCTCACCGTGTTCACGACGATGGGGGCGTGGCGGATCTCCCGCGCGCGGGTGCTCACGCGCCGCGCCTCGGCCATCGAGACGCTCGGCGCTGCCAGCGTACTCTGCACCGACAAGACCGGTACGCTCACCGAGAACCGCATGTCGATCGCCGCGCTCGTCGTCGGGAGCGAAGTTGCGCGTGTTGAGCCGGGCCAAACGCCGAGCCTGTCCGACGAACACCGCCACCTCGTGGAATGCGGGACGCGTGCGAGCGCGCCGGAGCCTTTCGACCCGATGGAGAAGGCATTCCACGCGCTGAGCGGGAAACTCGCCGCCGGCGAGCTCGTGCACAGCTATGGGCTGCGGCCGGATCTCCTCGCGGTGACGCAGGTCTGGAAGCTTCCCGGCGCGGAGAGCCATCTGGTCGCGGCCAAGGGCGCGCCGGAGGCGATCGCCGAGCTCTGTCGCTTTGATGCGCAGAAGCTTTCGGCCCTCGCCCGCGACGTGGATCGCTTGGCCGCCGAGGGCATGCGCGTTCTTGCGGTGGCGCAAGCGCAGCTCGTCGGACACGAATGGCCCGCCACGCCGCGCGAATTCACCTTCGCCTATGTCGGACTTGTCGGGCTCGCCGATCCGCTGCGTGCCTCGGTGCCCGATGCCGTGCGCGAATGTCGCGAGGCGGGGATCCGCGTCGTCATGATCACCGGCGACTATCCCGCGACCGCCCTGGCGATCGCCAGGCAGGCGGCGGTGAGCGCCGAGGCGGTCGTCACGGGCGACGAGATCGAGGCGATGAGCGACACAGAACTGGGCCAGCGCGTCGCCGCGGCCTCGGTCTTCGCGCGGATCATGCCGGCGCAGAAGCTGCGCATCGTGCGCGCGCTCAAGGCCGGCGGCGCGGTGGTTGCCATGACCGGCGACGGCGTCAACGACGCGCCGTCGCTCAAGGCCGCCGATATCGGCATCGCGATGGGCGGTCGCGGCACCGACGTGGCGCGCGAGGCGTCGTCCCTCGTGCTGCTCGACGATGATTTCGGTTCGATCGTCAAGACGATCCATCTCGGCCGGCGCATCTACGACAATCTGCGCAAGGCGATGGGGTTCATCCTCGCGGTGCACATCCCGATCGCCGGGCTCGCGCTGCTGCCGCTGATCACGGGCATGCCGCTGATCTTCTCGCCGATCCACATCGCCTTCCTGGAGATGATCATCGATCCGGTTTGTTCGATCGTCTTCGAGGCGGAGAAGGCGGAGAAGGACAGCATGCGCCGACCGCCACGCGGTGCGACCAGCCGGCTGTTCTCCTCCGGACTCGTCGCCTGGAGCCTGGTGCAAGGCGGGCTGGTGCTGTGCGTGGTCGCCACGATCTACCTGGTGGCCTCCGGGCGCGGCATGCCCGAGGGGGAGGTGCGTGCGCTCACCTTCGTGTCCCTGGTGCTGGCCAATCTCGGACTGGTCCTGGTCAACCGGTCTTTCGACAGCTCGCTGCGTGAAGCGCTGAGGCTGGACAATCAGGCGCTGTGGTGGGTGAGCGGCATTGCGGCGGCGGTGCTCAGCGTTGCCGTGATCTGGGCGCCGGCGCGCGATGTCTTCCGCTTCGGGCCGTTGCACGCCGATGATCTTGCCGTCGGCCTGGCCGCCGCCGTGGGACTTGTCTTTGTCCTGGAGGTCTTGAAGCGCTTCTGGCATCAGCGACTCGTTGCTTGAACGCGACCCCGGCCGGAGCGGGTGGTCGCCAAGTTCGGGAGAGAGCGAATGTCCGAAACCAAGCCTCGCCGTCGCGATTGGGTCGAGCGCGCGGATTGTCGGCTCTATGTCGAGACGATGGGCGACGGGCCGCCGATCGTGTTCGCGCATGGGCTCGGCGGATCGCATGCATCGTGGTGGCAGCAGGTGCCCGAATTCGCGGCGACCCACACCTGCGTCGCCTTCGCGCATCGCGGCTTCACGCCGTCGAGCGCGCCGTCGGCCGGACCCGACCCGCTGCTCTACGCGGATGACCTGACCGCTCTCGCGGACCAGCTGGCGCTCGGCCCGATGGTGATCGTGGCGCAATCGATGGGTGGATGGTCGGCGATCGAGTTCGCGCTGCGCTTTCCGAATCGCGTGCGCGGCATCGTCCTGTCGTCGACGTCGGGCACGATCGATCTGCGCGCAATTTCGCCGGCGCTCGATCCGCTGCTCGAGCGCTGGAATCGCGAGGCGGGTCTGGAGCGCGACCGGTCGATGCGCGCGGGGATCCATGTCGCGGCCGGGCCGCGGATGGCGCGCGAGCAGCCGGCGCTTCACCTGCTCTACCAGCAGATCGATGAGGCGAGCGGGCATCTCGACAAGATCAGGCTTCGCGAGCGCTTGCTTGCATCCCGCGTGCGCCCGGCCGCCGTGGCCCGTGACATCACGGCGCCCGTGCTGGTCTTGACCGGTGACGAGGACATCGTGTTTCCGTCGCTCGCGGGCGAGGCGTTGGCCGCGAGCTTCCCCAATGCGCGGGCCGTTCGTTTCGAGCGGACGGGGCATTCACCGTATTTCGAGCGGCCTCGGGAGTTCAACGCGGCGCTGCGCGATTTCCTGACGCGGCTCTGAGCGCCGCCGTCGCCGCGATCAATGAACCTGACGCGCCTCGGCTTCCGGACCCGGGGCGACCTGCATCTCCGCCGGCACCTGACTGCCGAGCCGCCTGAGGAGCGCTGTCGTCTGCAGCAGGACATCCAGGAGCTTGCCGTGCTGCGGCGATCCCGTCGGGAAGCGCTGGCTCTGGATCAGCCCCGCGATCGAAAGCCCATACGTGAGCAGCGCGTCGATCGTGATCTTGCGCTCGGTCGCACTCAGTCCGGTCTCGTGTTCGCCACTCGCCATGCCCACGAGCTTCGCGCGGGTTCATCCTCGAATCACGCCTGCCGGCGGCGGAGACCGGCAATGCAATTGGCGTAGGGAGGATCCGCGACGCGTCCCCGATCTGCTTGATCGGGCTTGAAGGCGCGGCACGAACGGCGGAGGCTGGTGCGCGTCGTGCGTTCAGCGGCCGCGTGTACCGGCGACGCCACAACGCAACTCTCGAGGGCAGGGGACCCGCCATGAAACTCGACATCAACGGTCAGCTACGTGAATTCGACGCCGATCCGAACATGCCGCCGCCGCCGGCGGCCTCGCGCTCGGCATCCGCGTGCAAGATGCCGGCGCGCAGAGTTCCGGTGTTGCGCGCGCCGCCGCGCCCGAAGTCACGGCCTGGGTGGTGATCCAGGCCGATGACACCGTGATCGTGCGCGTCGCGCGTTCCGAGATGGGGCAGGGCGCGATGACGGCGCTGCCGCAGCTGGTCGCCGAGGAGCTGGAATGCGACTGGAGCAAGGTGATCGCCGAATACGCGTCGCCGCACGAGAATCTGCGCCGCCACGGGCAAGCGCATCCGCACGCTGCCGCTCAAGAACCATGATCTGCGACGGGCCTGACGAACGAGACGATTCCCAAGAACCATAAAGGATGGAGGAGACCACTATGAAACTCGCGACGACTCTTGCCTGGGCCATGGGCAGCATGACGCTCGCTCTCAACGCCGTGCCCGCCATCGCCGCCGATTTCCCCGCGCCGCGGGAAGGCAGCTGGGTGGCGCGGGATTTCCGCTTCCACACCGGCGAGGTCATGCCGGAATTGCGCCTGCACTACACGACCGTGGGCGAGCCGACGGGCGAGCCGGTCGTGATTCTGCACGGCACGACGGGATCGGGCGCCGCCATGCTCTCGCCCGCCTTCGCCGGCGAGCTGTTCGGCGCAGGGCAGCCGCTCGATGCCAGCCGCTACTTCATCATCCTCCCCGACGCGATCGGGACGGGCAAATCGGGCAAGCCTTCCGACGGCATGCGCGCGAGCTTCCCGAAATACAATTACGACGACATGGTCGACGCCCAGTATCGCCTGGTCACCGAGCATCTGCGCGTGCGCCACGCGCGGCTGGTGCTCGGCAACTCGATGGGCGGCATGCACACCTGGATCTGGGCGCAGAAGCATCCGGACTTCATGGACGTCGCGGTGCCGATGGCCTCGCTGCCGACCGAGATGTCCGGCCGCAACTGGCTGATGCGCCGCCTGATCGTCGATTCGATCCGCAACGATCCGGAGTACATGGGCGGCAACTACACCAAGCCGCCGCGCAGCGTTCAGTTCGCCTCGGTGTTCTACGGCATCGGCACCAATGGCGGGAACCAGGGGCTGTTCAAGCTGGCGCCGACGCGCGAGAAGGCCGACCTGCTGCTCGATCAGCGGCTGAACGCGCCGTTCCCCGGCGATGCCAATGATCACCTCTATCAATGGGACGCGTCGCGCGACTACAACCCGGCGTCCGGCCTCGAGCGCATCCGCGCCGTGCTGCTGGCGATCAACTCGGCGGATGACGAGCGTAACCCGCCGGAACTCGGCATTCTCGATCGCGAGATCAAACGCGTGAAGAACGGTCGCATCCTGCTGATCCCCGGCAGCGACCAGACATTCGGCCACGGCACGACGGGTCAGGCGCGATTCTGGAAGCAGGCCCTGGCCGAATTGCTGCAGTCCGCGCCGCGCCTGTCGCAGTAGCGCCCTGGCTTGAGAATCAATTCGACGCTGGATCGATTTTCTGGATCGATTTTCTCCGCTAGCAGCTGAACAGGACAGGGATGCGCGCCGCGCTCGCGATCTTCTCGGTGGCGCGGCCGAAGCGGAAGAAGCGCTCGCCCGGGTCGCCATAGGCGCCCATCACGAGAAGATCGCCACCTTCGGCGCCAGCCGCGGCGAGGAGCGCGCGCGCCCGTCCGCGCGCGGTCAGGGCCGTGTCGCCGTACGAGCGCCACGATTCGGGCTTGATGCCGTGGCTGTCGAGGAAATGCTCGAGCCGGCTGCGATTGATCTCGTTGCCGGCGTGCTCGAGGACGAGCACGCGCTTCGCCTGCCGCGCGAAGGGTATTGCGGCCTTGATGGCGCGTGCGGTGGCCGCTTGTCCGTTCCAGGACAACACGACCGTCCCGGGCGGGGTCGATACCGGTTCCGGCGGCAGCAGGATGGTCGGCGCCGAGCTGTCGACCACGGCCGCCTTCAGCAGGCCGAGATCGTCGCCGGCAAGGCCGGACTTGCGCGACAGAGCGCATAAATCGGCG
>JANNTF010000393.1:0-6599 GCA_031403455.1 Alphaproteobacteria bacterium
TATCGCGCCAAATGGGGTCTGCCGCCCGACTACCCGATGGTTGCGCCCAACTACGCCGCGCAGCGTTCGGCTTTCGCGAAGAAAATCGGGCTGGGCCGCAAACCCGGCGTTCGCCGCGGTCGTCCGCCGAAGAAGGCGTAACGCCTGAAAGCAAAACCCGGCCGGGATTTCTCCCGGCCGGGCTTTTTTGTGGATGCGTCGCGATTACGAGCGCGGCGCGGTGAGCGACGGCTCTTCCTTATACTCGCCGTTGTTCCAGATGTAGAACACGTACTTCGAGTTCGAGACGTCGCCCTTCTTGTCGTATTGCAGGTCGCCGAGCACGGTGCTGAATTTGTTGCCGTGGATCGCCGGCGCGAGCTTGGCGACCTCGAGCGACTTGGTCTTCTCGACCGCCGCCGCCCAGACCTGGATCGCCGCGTAGGTGTAGAGGGTGTAACCCTCGGGGTCGAAGCCCTGCGCCTTGAACTTGTCGACGATCGCCTTGGCGGTCGGGACGTTCCGCGGATCCGGGGCGAAGGTCATGATCGTCCCCTGCCCCGCCGGGCCCGTGATCTTCCAATACTCGTTGTCGACGAGCGCGTCGCCCGAGACGAAGACCGCGCCGAAGCCCTGCTCGCGCGCCTGGCGCACGATCAGGCCGCCTTCGGTGTGGTAGCCGCCGTGATAGATCACGTCGACCTTGGCCGCCTTCATCTTCGAGATCAGGGCGGTGAAGTCCTTGTCGCCCTGAGTGATCGCCTCGTACATCGCCTCGGTCAGCCCGGCCGCGTTCATCGCCTTCTTGGTCTCGTCCGCAAGGCCCTTACCGTAGGTCGACTTGTCGTGGATGATCGCGACCTTCTTGCCCTTGTAGTTCGAAGCGAGCCAGCGCCCGGCGACGGTGCCCTGCGCGTCGTCGCGGCCGCAGGTGCGGAACACGTTGTTCCAGCCCTTCTGCGCCGCCTCGTCGGTCAAGCGCGGATTGGTGGAGGCCGGCGTGATCTGGAGGATGCCCGCCTCGTTGTAGATCTGGCTCGCCGGGATCGAGGACGAGGAGCAGAAATGCCCGGCCACGAACGCGACCTTCTTGGTCGCGAACTGGTTGGCGACCGCCACGGCCTGCTTCGGATCGCAGGCATCGTCGCCGATCTCGAGCTTCAGCTTGCGTCCCATGACGCCGCCGCGCGCATTGATGTCCGCGACCGCCATCTCGGCGCCGCGCTTCAGCTGCAGGCCGAACGCGGCGTATTGGCCGGTCATCGGTCCGGCGGACGCGATCGTGATGTCCTGCGCGACGGCCGGCAGCGTCAGCGATGCGGCGACCAGCGCGCTAGCGCCGAGCAGTCCTAATCTGAGTCTGTTCATATCCGTGGTCTCCCTGTGGGTTGATTCACATCCGGTTCACTTGGCGGCCGATCGGAGCATCGTCGATCGAGTTCGCGGCAACGACGGCAAGTGCGAAACACTAGGCCGCCTCAAACACGCGGGCAAGGAGAGGCCGGCGCGATTCGCTCGGTCACGGCTTGGCCCGCCATGACAGCGGCCCGCTGCGCTCGAAGAGCCAGGGATACTGGGCCGCCATCTGGCCGGCCCTGGTGGCGCGAAACCCGATCAGAGCGATGGCGGTGAGCACCGACCAGGCGATCAGGAAGCCGGTCACCGACAACAGCTTCTCGCCGAACAGCGAGAAGCTCAGGAAGCGGTCGGCCGCCGCGAGCAGCGCGGCATAGGGAACGAGATGCCAGAACGATCGCCAGGTCAGGGCCAATGCCTGGCCCATCATCCAGGACGCCGCGCCGAATAGGATGATCGTCAGTCCCAAGAATTCCCAGATCGAAGCGCCGAGCAGGTCGTGCATGAAATCCTCAGTGGCTCCGGCCGCCTTCGAGATAGGCGGCGCGAACCTCGCGATTGGCCAGCAGTTCCGCACCCGTTCCGCTCATCGCGATCTGGCCGTTGATCAGCACATAGCCGCGATGGGCGAGCTTCAGCGCATGAAAGGCGTTCTGCTCCACGAGCAGCACCGTCATCCCGTCATGCGTGTTGACGTCGCGGATCGTCTGGAAGATCTGCTTCACGATCAGCGGCGCCAGCCCGAGCGAGGGTTCGTCGAGCAGCAGCAGGCGCGGTCGGCTCATCAGCGCGCGCGCGATCGCCAGCATCTGCTGCTCGCCGCCCGACAGCGTGCCGCCGCGCTGGCCGCGCCGCTTCTCGAGGATCGGAAACAGCTTGAAGCAGCGCGCGAGATCTTCGTCGAAATGCCTGACGTCGCCGACATTGGCGCCCATCTGGAGATTCTCCAGCACGGTCATGCGCGGAAAGATCCGCCGGCCTTCCGGCGATTGCGCGATCCCGAGATGCGCGATGTCGTGCGTCGGCAGGCGCGTGATGTCGCGGCCCTCGAAGGTGACGCGGCCTTCGCGCGCCTGCGGCTTGCCGCAGATCGTCATCAGCAGCGTCGATTTGCCGGCGCCGTTGGCGCCGATCAGCGTGACGATCTCGCCCTTCTGGACCGTGACGCTGACGCCCTTCAAGGCCTCGATCTGACCGTAGAAGGTCCGCACGCCCGCGACGTCGAGCATCGCCGTCACGGCCGCACGCCCAGATCGGCGGCGATGTCAGGCGGCAGATCGTCCGTCGAGTCCTCGCCGAGATAGGCGTGCACGACGGCCGGATCGTTGCGTACTTCGAGCGGCGTGCCGCTCGCGATCTTGCGGCCGTAATCGAGCACGACGATGTGATCGGAGATCTCCATCACGACGCTCATGTCGTGCTCGATCAGCAGCACCGCGATGCGATGCTCGTCGCGAATGAAGCGTAGCAGCGCGTTCAGCCCCGCGCTCTCGCGCGGATTGAGGCCGGCCGCCGGTTCGTCGAGGCAGAGCAGCACCGGCTGCGTGCACATCGCACGCGCGATCTCGAGCCGGCGCTGATCGCCATAGGGCAGATTGCCGGCTTCCCAGTCCGCCTTGTCGACCAGCGCGACGCGGTCGAGCCAGTAGCGCGCGCGGTCGACGGCCTCGCGCTCCGCGGCGCGAAAACTCGGGGCGCCGAACAGGCCGAGCACGCTGAGGCCCGAGGCGCGCATCAGCGCATTGTGCTGGGCGACGACCAGGTTTTCGAGGACGGTCATCTTCGCGAACAGCCGGATGTTCTGGAAGGTGCGCGCGATGCGCGCCTGCTTGCAGATCTTGTAGCCTTCCATGCGCTCGAGCAGGAACACGCGCCCGTCATGCTGCAAGGCGAGGCGGCCGACCGTCGGCTTGTAGAAGCCGGTCAGGCAGTTGAACAGCGTCGTCTTGCCCGCTCCGTTGGGGCCGATGATAGAGGTGATCTCGCGCTGGCGCGCGCGTAGGCTTACATCATCGACCGCCGTGAGCCCGCCGAAGCGCATCGTCAGACGGTCGACCTGGAGGATCTCGCCCGGATCGAGCGGTTGATAGGCGGCGTCCTCGATCATCCGCGCGGCGCTCCGTGCAGACGCACTGACGGCTCGCGGCCGGACACCAGGCCCTGCGGGCGCCAGATCATCACGAGCACCATCGCCGCGCCGAACATCAGCATGCGGTATTGCGCGAAGTCGCGGCCGAATTCCGGGATCAGGATCAAGAACAGCGCCGCGATCACCACGCCGAGCTGCGAGCCCATGCCGCCGAGCACGACGATCGCGAGGATCACCGCGCTCTCGATATAGGTGAAGCTCTCCGGGCTGATGAAGCCCTGACGCGTGGCGAAGAACGAACCCGCGAAGCCCGCGAACATCGCACCGAGCGCAAACGCACTGAGCTTGGTGTTGGTCGGGTTGATGCCGAGCGAGCGGCACGCGATCTCGTCTTCGCGCAGCGCCTCCCAGGCCCTGCCGACCGGCAGGCGGCGGATACGCAGGGTGAAGACGTTGGTCACCAGCGCGAGCACTAGGATGATGTAGTAGAGATAGACGATGCGATGGATCGGATCGAATCCCCATTCGGCGCCGAGCAACCTGTAGATCGGCTCCATGACGGGCGCCGCGAATTCATGAAACGGCGTCTGTCCCTCGGGCGCGCTGCGCGCGAAGGGCGAGCCGAGGAAATTCGGGCGCGGGATCGAGCTGAGGCCGTTGGGGCCGCCGGTGAATTCCTGCCAGTTCAGCAGGATGATGCGGATGATCTCGCCGAAGCCGAGCGTCACGATGGCGAGATAGTCGCCACGCAAGCGCAGCACCGGGAAACCCAGCAGCACCCCGAAGAACGCGGCGAACAGTCCGGCCAGCGGCAGGCATTGCCAGAAGGTCAGGTCGAAATTCCCGGCGAGCAGCGCGAAGGAATAGGCGCCCACGGCGTAGAAAGCGACGTAGCCGAGATCCAGCAGCCCGGCGAGGCCGACAACGATGTTCAGCCCCCAACCGAGCATCACGTAGATCAGCACCGACGTCCCGATATCGACGATGTAGCGATCGGAGAACGGCAACATCGGAAGTACGAGGGCAAAACCGATCAGTGCCGGCCCGACCAGCTTGCCGATGCGGCCACCCAATGTCCGCATGGCGACCGTTTCGAACATGCCGGTGAGCGCTGCCGGCCTGTGGTCACGCAGCATGGCCAATGCAAACCGGCCCGCGAACACGATGGCGCAGGACGTCAGCACGGCGGCGGTACGGAACGCCAACGTCACACCGCCGGGAACGTCCTCGAGAACGAATCCGATCAGCGGAATGGCGAGCAGCGCCATCACCGCAGCGGCAATCATTGCTTCCTTGACCGCGACGATGATCGCGCTCGGGGCCGGCACGTCGATGCGTTCGGTGAGCGTGGCCATGGGCGCGTCAGACCTTCTCGACCTCTGGCCGACCCAGCAGGCCCGTCGGTCGGAAGATCAGCACGATGACGAGGATCGAGAAGGTCGCGACGTCCTTGTACTCGAGCGAGAAATAGGCCGACCAGAACGCTTCGATCAGGCCGATCAGCAAACCCCCGAGAACCGCGCCGGGCAAGGAGCCGATGCCGCCGAGCACCGCGGCGGTGAAGGCTTTCACGCCGGCCAGAAAGCCGATGAAGAAGTCGATCACGCCGTAATACATCGTGATCATCACTCCGGCGACCGCGGCGAGCGCCGCCCCCATCACGAAGGTCAACGAGATCGTGCGATCGGTATCGATGCCAAGCAGCGATGCCATCTTGAGATCCTGTTCGCAGGCACGCTGCGCACGTCCAAGCGACGTTCGCTGGATCAACAGCGTGAAGCCGACCATCAAACCTGTCGTGACGATCATGATGATGAGCTGGAGATAGCTGATCGAGACGTTGAACCCCGCCTCGGACGTCATCAGCGGCACATTGCCCTGGACCACCGGCGAGAGCGCCTTGATCTTCGCGCCTTGCGAGATCTGCACGTAGTTCTGGAGGAAGATCGACATGCCGATCGCGGAGATCAGCGGCGCCAGTTTATGCGACCCGCGCAACGGTCTGTAGGCGATGCGCTCGACGGTCCAGCCATACACGGCGGTGAAGAACATCGAGATGATGAGCACTACGAGGATGGCGCCGGGCACCCAGGTGATGCCGAGAATTCCAAGACCGGTGAACGTGATGACCGCGAGAAAGGCGCCGATCATGTAGATCTCGCCATGCGCGAAATTGATCATCCCGATGATGCCGTAGACCATCGTGTAGCCGATCGCGATCAACGCGTAGATGGCACCGAGAGTCAGCCCATTGATGAGCTGCTGAACGAAATACTCCATGTCGGCCGTTCGGCCCCTTCCCCGTCACGTCGCGATGTCGCCGCCGTTCGATTCAGCGGGCTTGGTTGAGAGCCGACCATAACCAGGGCGCCGGACGCATGCCAGCAAATCGACAGCCCCGGTCAGCCGCCGCCACCCGCCGGGTCGTCGCCCGGCGTGATGCCCTGACGCTTCATCACATAGGCGAGTTTGCGCCGTGCCACGTCGCGCAAAGCGTGTTCGGACGCATGCGCCGGTCCGGCGATCACGGCTTCGACACCGCTCGCCACATCGATCGCCGTCACCTTGACGACGGCGCCGATGCGTCGAAACTCGAAGATGATCTCGCGCGCGCGCATGCGTGATGAAGTCCCTTCGACCTGCCGCGGACGCGCGCTATATACCCCGGCGCAAAGGAGTTCCCCATCATGAACGCTCAATCGTCCCGAACATCCGCCGCCAAGCCCAGCTTCGTTTGGGAGGATCCCTTTCTGATGGAGGAGGAACTCAGCGAGGACGAGCGCATGATCCGCGACACCACGCGCCAGTTCTGCCAGGAAAAGCTGACGCCGCGGGTCAAGCAGGCCTTCAACGAGGAGAAGACCGATCCGTCGATCTTCCGCGAGATGGGCGAAATGGGTCTGCTGGGTTCGACGATCGACGGCTATGGGTGTCCCGGCGTCAACTATGTCTGCTACGGGCTGGTGGCGCGCGAGGTCGAACGGGTCGATTCCGGCTACCGCTCGATGATGTCCGTGCAGTCCTCCCTGGTCATGCATCCGATCCACGCCTATGGCACCGAGGCGCAGCGCCAGAAATTCCTGCCCAGGCTCGCGACCGGAGAATGGATCGGCTGCTTCGGCCTCACGGAGCCCGATGCCGGTTCCGATCCCGGCGGCATGCTGACGCGCGCGCG
>JANNTF010000394.1:0-5906 GCA_031403455.1 Alphaproteobacteria bacterium
AGACGCGGCACTACCCCGGTCTGCCGCCACCCCGCGCGTCGAACATGGTCGAGCAGGTCGGTCTGGCGCTGCGCTTCCTCGGCCTGGTCATCGGCCTCAATCTGGTCGCTTTGCCGTTCTATTTCGTGCCGGTGCTCAATGCCATGGTGTTCGCCGCGCTCAACGGCTATCTGATCGCTCGGGAGAATTTCGATGCGGTCGCGCCGCGTCGTCTCGACGTTGCGTCGCGACGTCAGCTTTGGCGTCGGCGTCGGATGCGTTTCTGGGTTGCGGGTGCAGTTTTCGCGTTGCTCATGACCATTCCGTTCGTCAATCTGGCAGCAGCGATTGTCGCCGCCGCGGCGATGACCCACCTGGTAGAGACGTCGCGCCGCGAGGCGGGCGCCGCGTGAGCTCTGACCCGGACCTAGGTCCATACATTTAGGGGAGAACGACAGCATGTTTCGTCGCAAGAAGGACAACGAAGACGATACCCGCCCGCTGATGTCGGAGCCTGATTCGAGCGCCGATCTTCAAAAGGTTCCGGCGCGCACGGCCAGTGCAACCGCGCCCGGCGCAGCGATCCCGCCGCGCAGCAATGCGATGCCCGTCGCCTCCGCGCGTCCGGCCATCGCACCGACCCCAGCCCCGCGTCCGACCACCAATGACTCCGAGGGCAAGAAGCTGATCGTCGGTCGCGACATCATGCTCTCGGGCAAGATCACTTCCTGCGACAAGCTGGTCGTCGAAGGCCGCGTCGAGGCCGAACTCTCGGAGACGCGCGCGATCGAGATTTCGGAGAACGGTTTCTTCAAGGGCACGGCGGAGATCGAATCCGCCGAGATCGCCGGTCGCTTCGAAGGGACGATCACGATTCGCCAGCGGCTCTTCATCCGGGCGACCGGGAAGATCAGCGGTACGATCCGCTATGGCACCGTCGAGATCGAATCGGGCGGCGAGATCTCGGGCGACGTCCAAGTGTCTGGCGCGCGCAGCGACTGACCCGACGGGGTCGGTCCTGGCATGACCAGAGGTAACCTTAACGCCGGCCGCGCCGGGCGCATCGTGACGGGTTGTGCCTTGGCCGGCGCGGCCATCGCGCTGGTCGGCTGTGTCGCGCCGTCGGGAGACGGCACGACCGACGCCGGCGGCTCGGTTGCGTCGGTCGAACCCGCCGCGCGCGCGCCGGTCGAGCGCGACGTCGAGCGTCTGATCGGCCTCTCGCGCGATCGACTGCGCGAGATGCTGGGCGCATCGGCTTTCGCGCGGCGTGACGGCCCCGCCGAGATCTGGCGCTACGCCACCGATGACTGCTTTCTCACCTTCTTCCTGCATCGCGGCGACCAAGCCCGCAACGGCACGCTGACCGTTCAATACGTGGAGGCGCATCCGCGCACACGTGCATCGGCGGCCTGGGTCAACAAGCGCAGCTGCTACGGGCAAATCCTCGAGATTCGCGGCATCGCCACCGCCGCCGGCTGACATCCACCCAGATCGAAGGAGACGACGATGGCGCTCAATGGGATGCTCAAGCTCGTCGGCGAGATTCAAGGGTTGATCAGAGGCTCCGTGACGCAGAAGGGGCGCGAAGGCCGCATCAAGGTGATGGCCGCCGATCAGATGACGGGAAGCGATACCGACGCCGCGAGCTTGCAGACCAAGGGCCGACGCCAGTTCACGCCGTTCACGATCGTCAAGGAAGTCGATCTGGCTTCGATCGCGCTGCATCGTGCGCTCGCGACGAACGAGCTGCTCAAGGAGTGGGAACTCCAGCTCTGGCGCACCAGCAATGCCGGCGCCGGCACCGGGGTTGAACGCAATCATTTCTCGATCCGATTGAGCGACGCGCGAGTGCAGCAGATCCGCTTCGTGCTGCCCGATACGCGCGACCCGGTGAACGTTTCGCGTCTCGATTTCGAACAGATCGCATTCGTCTACAGGAAGATCAGCTGGACCTGGACGGACGGCAACCTCGTCCATGAAGCCAGCGTCGGCGCCGGCACGACGCCGGCGAACAAGCGGCGGCGCTAGCCGCGCTCAGGAATGGAGTTCGTGCAGGCCGTCGAAGGCCAGCCGCGGCCGGGTGCGCCCAATCGGGTAGCAGAAGCGCTTGCGCTGTGCGCCGGCGCCGCGTCGCAGTCGCATGCACACGGCCCGCCCGCGCGCGGCGAGCTGTACGTCGGTGCGGCTGCGGCGCCGAAATCCGCGGCGACGCGTCTCGACGATCGATCCCACACTGCCGACGAAAACCATTCTTGAGGCCATTCAGAAAATCGCGTGCGCACCCTGTAGTTGGTGCGCACGCGCCCCTCTTCGCTAGCTCGTTGCACGGTCGCAGCCGATCGTCGCTGCGCGTTGAAACCCGATCGTCGCGAGGTGAGGAGCAAGAGTGATGCCAGAGCGGGTAGCACGTTGAGATCGCGCCATCCCGTTGCTTAATCCATGCGGCGCGCGTGCGGAAGTGTCAGGCCGACCGACGGTTAACCGGCGGGTGGCGGTCGTGTGGAGCTGCGTTAGACTACGTCGTTGATTCTCGCTCGTCGGAGTTCACGCGCATGCCCTTCGTCTATCGCGATTTCGATCAGGCCGGTCTCGACGCGGCGTACAACAACTCGGCCCAAGTCGGGGCGGCGAAGCGCGACGCGTATGTGGCTGGCTGGCGCCTGCGCAGCGAGGAGCTTCGCGGCAAGCTTCCGCATGAACGCAACATCCCTTACGGACCGAGTCCGCGGGAGATCCTGGATTGGGTCCCCTGCGGCAAATTGGGCGCGCCGACCCTGGCGTTCATTCATGGCGGCTATTGGCAGCTCAACGACAAGGAGAGTTCGTTTCAGATCGCCGCGGGAGTCTTGCCGCATGGCATCAACTTCGTGAACCTTGAGTACAGCCTCGCCCCAGCCAAGCGCATGAGCGAGATCTGTCAAGAAATCCGACGTTCGATCCAATGGTTGCTCGACAATCTGGCGCGGCTGGGTGGTGACCCGAACCGGCTCTTCGTCAGCGGCCACTCGGCCGGGGGCCATCTGGCTGCGGTTGCCATGAGTAACCCCCGGGTCGCTGGTGGATTGGCGATCAGCGGGCTTTTCGATCTGGAGCCGATCCGACTCTCCTACCTGAACAAGCCGCTGGCCATGGACGTCATGGAATCGCGGCGCAACTCCCCGATTCACACGCTACCCAAGGCCGCCGGAGGGCTGATGGTTACCGTGGGTGGGGGAGAGCTGTCCGAGCTTCAGCGCCAGTCCGTCGACTATTACGCCGCTTGGCGGGCGGCTGAGCTGCCTGGCGAGTTCATCCCGCTGCCCTGCCATGACCATTTTTCCGTCATCGATCAGATTGCCCAACCTCAAGGCATCTTATCGCGTGCCTTGCGCCGGCTGGTCCAAGAGGGGGATGCGGCCGGAAGCTGAGCCGGGCTTGTCAGATTCGGCCCGCGGAGGCTCTAAGCTTGTAAGGAATCACTTACGGTTTCCAGCGGGGTCGGGCTAGGTTCCCACCTAACCCACTGAATTAAAGAGGCTTCTGATTCTGGCACGCGACTTGCGAGGATAGGTTCGGTTGGCAAGTTTTTCGTCCTGAGGAGGACTTCACATGAAAAAGTTTAGTTTTGTGGCGCTTCTCGCCGCATCCACCGCTCTGGTGGCTGTCGATGCGAACGCTGCGTTCATCAATGGCGCCATCAGCTTCAGCGGCGGCCTGGCTGGTCTGAAGGCGTCGAGCACGATCGTCTCGACGCTCACGACGATCAACCCGGATGTGGCTGGCAATGTCAGCTCGCCCAATGGTTCGTATGTCGGCGTGACCAGCGTGTCCGCCGCATCGTTCAGCATTCTCGTACCTGGCGGCGTGATCTATACGACGGGCCCCGGCGGCTTCAACTTCCAGTTCGTCATCTCGTCGGTTGCGGGCGTCACCCCCTCGAACAACGGTGGTTCGCCGCTCTTCACGGACAGCCTCGATTTCACGATCGCGGGCATCGTGAAGGATGTGAACAACGTCCTCGCGGACACCCCGTTCATTGGTTCATTCGGCGCGGATGGTGCCTGCCTTAAATCAGGCGGCCTCTGCACGCCGGGCACCGAGTCGGCGTCCTACTCGGTCGCTCTGATCTCGAACGACACCCTGCCGCCGCCCCCGCCGCCCCCGCCGCCGCCGCCGAATGTTCCGGCACCGGCGACGCTGGCACTGCTCGGCGCCGCGCTCGTGGGTCTCAGCGTGTCGCGTCGTCGCCGCGGCTGAGAATACCAAACGAAGCAAGACGCTTCGGCTAAGGAAGAGGCGGTGTGAAAACACCGCCTCTTTTATTTTGTGGATGAAGTCCGATTCGCTCTCAAACTGTAAGGCTGGCGCGTCGATAGCTCAGCGCCTCGGCGATCTGAGCGCGCGCAATACTGGTACGTGAGTCGAGATCTGCGAGCGTGCGTGCAACACGCAAAACACGATGGTAGCTGCGCGCCGAGAGCTTCATCTTCTCCGTCGCATCGGCAAGCAGCGCACGCGCGGGAGGCTCCAGCGCCACTGCACATTCCAGCGCCCTGCCATCGAGTTCGGCGTTCAACCTGATCGCCGGATCGAGCCGCAGCGAAGTCGACCTGTCACGCGCCAAACCTCGTGCACGCGCGACACGCGCTGCCACCGCACCCGACGCTTCGGCCGATGATGCGAGCACGAGTTCGGATGGCGGCACGGCGGCGACCTCGATCTGCATGTCGATACGATCGAGCAGCGGTCCCGACAGCCGCGCCAGATAATCACGCGCACAGCGCGGCGCCCGACCACACGCACGGCTCGGATCGGCGAGATAGCCGCAGCGGCAGGGGTTGCAGGCGGCGACCAGCTGGATACGTGCGGGATAGGCGATATGCGCGTTCGCGCGGGCAACCACGGCGCGCCCCGTTTCGAGGGGTTGGCGCAGCGCTTCCAGCGCGCCGCGCTGGAACTCGGGCAATTCATCGAGGAACAGCACACCGCGATGGGCGAGGCTGACCTCGCCTGGTCGCGCGCGCATGCCGCCACCCACGAGCGCCGCGACGCTCGCCGAATGATGCGGGTCACGAAACGGGCGCTGGCTGACCAGCTGGCCGTCATGAAGCAGGCCGGCGACGGAATGCAGCATCGAGACCTCGAGCGCTTCCGCCGGCTCCAGCGGCGGCAGGAGGCCAGGCAGGCGATGCGCCAGCATGGATTTGCCGGCACCGGGCGGACCAATCAGCAGTAGGTTGTGGCCCCCGGCGGCCGCCACTTCGAGCGCGCGCCTGGCGACCTCCTGCCCTTTGATATCTGCGAGATCCGGATGCGCGGCATGACGCGTGCCGATGCGCGGCGCGGGTGGGGAGATCACCTGCGTGCCTTTGAAATGGTTGACCACCGACAACAGCGACGCCGCGGCGACGATGTCGCCTGCCCCCGACCAGGCGGCCTCGCCGCCACAGGCCGCCGGACAGATGATCCCACGCTGCTGGCGCGCCGCCGCGACCGCCGCTGGCAATACGCCTGCGATCGAGCGCAATCGGCCATCGAGCGCGAGCTCGCCCAAGGCGATGAACGGCGCGAGTTGATCGGGTGGGAAAATGCCGATCGCCGTCATCAAGGCGAGGGCGATCGGCAGATCGTAGTGGCTGCCTTCCTTGTGCAGATCGGCAGGCGAGAGATTGATCGTGATGCGGCGCGGCGGCAGGCCGAGTCCGATCGCCGCCAGGGCCGCACGAACGCGCTCGCGACTCTCGGCGACGGCCTTGTCCGGCAACCCGACCAGCGCGAGCGCGGGCAGGCCACCGCCGATATGCACCTGCACATCGACCTCCACGATCTCGATGCCTTGAAAGGCGACCGTCGACATCCGCGCCTGCATGCGAGCCCTCCGGCATCCAACTGCAGTCACACAGAACCGGAGTCGGCGCGTGAAGCACATCGGGCAAATGACGCAA
>JANNTF010000395.1:0-1896 GCA_031403455.1 Alphaproteobacteria bacterium
AAGCGCACCGACCCGGCCGAACGCGTCTCGATGATGTACGAATCCGCCGAGATGATCCTGAAGCTCTGGGCCGGCGACTCGCCGATCGCGTTCAAGGGCAAGCATTGGGACATCTCGCTCCGGGATTTCGTGGTGCCCGAGCTCGGCATCGGCGCGATCATCAAACCCTATCAGCGGCCGCATCCGCCCCTGGCCGTGTCGGCCGCGAGCCCGTCCTCGGGCAGCGTGCGCTATGCCGGCACGAAAGGCTGGGGTTTCATCTCCGCGCATTTCTGCACGCGCGAGAGCATCAAGAGCCATTGGAAAGTCTATCTCGAAGGCTGTGCGGCGGCCGGTCGCGCACCCAATCCCGCGGATTGGCGGGTCGCGCGCGTCATCCATGTCGCGCGCGACGATGCCGAGGCCCGCGCCTATTTCGAGAATCCCGACGGGCCCTACTACGATTTCTGGCGCTATCTGATCGGCGTCCTGACGCGCGCCAACATGCTGGCGCTGCTCAAGACAGGCAAGTCGCTGCCGGATTCGGCGATCACGCCGGACTACGCGCTCGAGACTTTCTCGATCTGCGGTAGTCCGCGCCGCGTCGCCGCGCAGATCGACGCGTTGCGCGAGGAAGTCGGCGATTTCCGCGGCCTGGTCTCGCTGGCCATCGAGTACGGCGATCGCCAGCGCATTCTCGACTCGATGTCGCTGCTCGCCAGCGAGGTGATTCCCCTGCTGCGCCGCTGAGCCACATCGCTGGCGGCCGGCGTGGCCGGTGCTATGATCGCGACCTCATTCAACGAACAACAAATTCGACAAGGGGAAGCGCCATGATCATCCAGCGTCGTCGTTTCAATCTCGGGCTCGCCACCGCCGGGTCGGTCGCGCTCGCATCCGGCGCCGTGCGCGCGCAGGCGAAGATGCTGCGCTTCGGGCATCTGCATTCGGTCGATTCGCCGGTCCACAAGGGTATCGCCAAGGCCGCCGAGGAAATCGAGAAGGCGACCCAGGGTCGCTACAAGATCAACATCTTCCCCTCGAGCCAGCTGGGCGCGGCGCGCGAGATGGTCTCGCAGGTCATCGACGGTGCACTCGATTTCATCTCCGAAGGCCCGGGCAGTCTTTCGAATCTCAACCGCGCCTTGTCGTTCTTCGAGGCGCCCTTCGTCTCGCGCGACTGGAACCATCTGCTGAAGATGATCGACTCGCCGTTCGGGCGCGCGCAGGTCGCGCAGCTCGCCGCCGAGCGCAACATGGTCCATGTCGGGACCTTCTATTACGGCGTGCGCCATTTCACGACCAAGACCAAGGCGCTCAACACCGCCGCCGACGTGAAGGGCCTGAAGATCCGCGTGCCCGAGGCGCCGCTGTTCCTGGCCATGATCCGCGCACTCGAGGCGACGCCGACGCCGATGTCGCTCGGCGAGGTCTATCTCAGCCTGCAGACCGGCGTGGCCGAGGGCCAGGAGAACCCGCTGCCGACGATCAACAACAACAAATTCTTCGAGGTGCAGAAATTCCTGAATCTCACCGGCCACGTGATCGTGCCGATCATGATCATGATGAACGCCAAGGCGTTCAATCCGATGTCGGATGCCGACAAGGCGGCGTTCAAGGCCGGCTTCGAGGCCGGCGCCAAGGTCAACGACGACCTGACGCGCGCCGACGAGGCCCGGCTCGTCGACTTCTTCAAGGAGAAGGGCATGACGATCGTGAACTCCGATCGCGACTCGTTCCGCAAACGCATGACCGCGGTCTACGAGCTGGGCGAGAAGGATTTCAACTGGGGCAAAGGCACGCTCGACGCGATGCAGGCGATCTCCTGAACCTTGTGAACTGACCGGATCACACGCACCGCGCAATCCTCGGAGTAGCAGGCGCACGCAGACTTCCCTGCGTGCGCCGCGCGGTGCG
>JANNTF010000396.1:0-5947 GCA_031403455.1 Alphaproteobacteria bacterium
CACGGCATGGGCGCGGGCCAGGCGCATCTGTGCGGCGCGATTCCCAACAACGACTACTACGAGCAGCTCGTGATCTCCTCGCAGCAGATCGGCGGGCTCAAGAACCCGGCCCATCTGGCGCCGATCGTCGGCGGCTTCCTCACCGTGCCCGAGGCTCCGGGGCTCGGCTACGCGCCCGACTGGGCCTGGATCGAGAAGACCGCGGTTGCGATGGTCTGAATCGATGACCGCCCGCCCGCCGTCGCCGTCGCCGGGTGCTCGCCTCGCCGCGCTCTCCGACGGCCGTGCCTGGCCGTGGCTGCTCCTGCTGCCGAGCCTGCTGCTGGTCACGGCCGTGATCATCTACCCGACGATCAGCGGCATCGATCTCAGCTTCCGGCAGATGCGGCTCAACCGTCCCGATCTCGGCACCGGCTATGTCGGGCTGCTGCACTACCGAGCGCTGCTCGACGATCCGGTGTTCTGGCTCTCGCTGCGGAACACGCTCGTCTGGGTGGTCGCGACGGTGGTGCTGGAACTCGCGCTGGGCATGCTGGCCGCGGTCGCGCTCGATCTCGACCTGCCCGGCTTCCGCGCGATCACCGTGATCGTGCTGCTGCCCTGGTTCCTGCCGATCGTGGTCGCCGGCAACATCTGGGCGCTGATGCTCGATTCGCGGCTCGGCATCATCAATGCCGCGCTGGTCGGTCTAGGCGTGCTGGACGGTTTCAAGGCGTGGTTCGCCGATCCGGCCTGGGCCCTGCCGACGGCGATCTTCGTCGAGTGCTGGCACGGCTTCCCGTTCTTCGCGCTGCTGCTGCTCGCCGGCCTCAAGGGCATCCCGACCGAGCTCTACGAGGCGGCGGAGGTCGACGGCGCGGGCTTCTGGCACCGCTTTCTCCACATCCAGCTGCCGGGCCTGCGCATGATCATCGTCGCCAGCGTCGTGCTGCGCGCGATCAGCCTGATGAACTCGCCCGAGCTGCTGCTGATCCTCACCGGCGGCGGACCGGGCCGCTCGACACAGGTGCTCTCGCTCTACGCGTTCCAGAAGGCCTATCGCGAATTCAATTTCGGCTATGCCGGCGCGCTCTCGGTCGTGATGCTGCTGCTGCTGATGGTCTGTTCCTACGTCTATGTCCGGCGTTCCAACGTGCTGAAGGACGAGTGAGATGGCGCTGCGCCGCCGCCCCGCCCAGATCGTCGCCGCCTATGCGATCGCACTCGCCTTCGCCTTCTTCGCGATCTTCCCGATCCTGTGGACGCTGATCACCTCGCTGAAGCTGGAGAAGGACATCATCACGCGCACGATCACGCTGATCCCGAACCCGGCCACCTTGCACAATTACGCCGCCATCTGGACCCAATCGAATCTGCCGACCCTGATGGTGAACAGTGCGATCACGACGTTCTACACGGCCGTCATCTGCGTCGGCGCCGGGACGCTCGCGGCCTATGCCGTGTCGCGGCTGCGCTTCCGTGGGCGCCACAGCGTGCTGTTGTTCTTCCTGGTGCTGCGCATGTTCCCGATCGTGCTGATGGTGATCCCGCTCTTCATCATCATGCGCAATGCGGAGCTGCTCGACACGCGCATCGGCCTCGCCCTCGCCTATACCGGCTTCCTGTTGCCGATCTTCATCTGGATGATGAAGGGATTCTTCGACGCCATCCCGAGCGAGCTCGAGGAGGCGGCGCGCATCGACGGCTGCACGCGACTTGGCGCCATGGTGCGCGTGGTGCTGCCGCTCGTGAAAGGCGGACTCTGGGCCTGCGCCGTGTTCATCGGCATCGCCGCGTGGAACGAGTATCTCTTCGCGCTGATGCTCACCACGTCCTCGGGCTCGCGCACCTGGCCCGTCGGATTGCAGCTGATGGTCGGCGAGTTCCAGCTCCCCTGGGGCGCGCTCGCCGCGGGCGGCATCCTCAGCATCCTGCCGGTGCTCATCCTCTTCGCCTTCGTTCAGCGCTCGATGGTCCGCGGCCTCGCCGCCGGCGCGGTGAAGGGGTGAGGCCTCGAGCGAGGGCGGATCAGCCGGGTTCGCGTGGCGGCGGCACGCCGTTGCCCGACAGGATCTGCGCCGCGCTCCCGATCGCGCGGCGGAAGCACGCGTCGAACGTCGCGTCGCGCGCGGCCCAGGCGTATGCCTTGCCATCGGCCATGAAGCGCCACTCGGCGACCCAGCCGGGGTTCGACGGGTCCCACACCATGCGGCCGCTCAACGCCTGATCGGCGCCGACCGATCGCGCCTGCGCGTCCAGACCCGCTTCATCCCGGGGCCCAATGGCATCGAAATGCAGCGCCGCGGCCGCCAGCTCGTCCTGGCTCGGCAGGATGATCGGGAGTCCGCGCCGCGCGCCGGCGTCGCGCAACGCATTGCGCTGGTCGAAGCCGCGCACGCCGTCACGCGCGAGAACATAGCGCGTGACGCCGATCTGCACGCCCACGAAGACGCCGAGCCGCGGGCGCGGCGCCAGCCAAGCCGTGCGTCCGAGTGTGCGCAACGCCTGCTCGACGCGGACGGGATCGAAGCGAACGCTGAGATCGTAGGGACGATCGCGTGTTCCCTGCTCGTCATGGATCGGGATTCCCTCCATGCGATCGCGATACGAGAACTCGGTCACGGCGCTGGCCGCCTGCACCGCGATCGGCGCTACCAGCGGATCGCCGATCAACCGTTGGTCGCCCGACACTTTCACCAGCACATCCTCGAAAGCCTCGATGAACCCGCGCGGGCGGCTGCGCTCATCCTGCCCGGTGACGATGGCCTGGCCTTGATAGAGCGCCGCGATGCGCGGCTCCTGCGTGGGCGCGCAGCCGGGCATGAGCGCGACCACGAAAATGGCAAGCCAGCGGCCGCGCGGCGAATCGCTTCTCATGCGTTGATCCCGAACTTCATCCGACCCGATCCGACGACGATAGCAGGCAACAATTCGCGACACGTCCTGATTCGAGGTGAGCCGGCCCCACCTTGCCGTCGCTTGCCGGCGCGCGGACTTGTCGTAAAATCGCGCCGCCGCGCCGAGGCGGCAAGTGGCGGGATACGCAGCATGGACGAATACGACGTCATCGTGGTCGGCGCCGGAACAGCCGGGCTGCCCGCTGCGATCTTTGCTGCCGCGCGGGGTCTTCGCGTGTTGTTGCTGGAGAAACTCGACCGTGTCGGCGGGACGCTGCATCTCGCCGCCGGCCAGATGAGCGCGGCGGGAACGAGCCTGCAGCGCGCCCGCGGGATCGCCGATTCGCCCGATCTCCATTTCGCCGACGTGATGCGCATCTCCCACGGCACCGCCAATGCCGAGCTCGTGCGCGTCGCGGTCGACATCGCGCCGGAGACCATCGAGTGGCTGCGCAGCAACGCGTTCGACTTCCATCCGGATTGTCCGGCGATCGTCTTCAACCATGAAGCCTATTCCGTGCCGCGCACCTACTGGGGCACCAACAAGGCGTTGTCGATCCTCGCCGTCCTCGACCGTCTGCTGCTGCCGCATCTCGCCTCGGGCGCGGTCACGCTGTGCATGGGCATGACGGTCACGCGTCTCCTGCTCGACGGCGACGACAAGGTCGCGGGCGTGGTCGCGCGCGACGCGGACGGCGATGAGAGCGAACTCCACGCGCGGCAGATCGTGCTCACCGCCGGCGGTTATGGCGGCAACCCCGAGATGTTCCAGCGCTACGAGGCGCTGCCTCTGTTCGGGCCGTTGCCCGCCCCGGCCAGCGGCGAGGTGATCGCCGCCGGGATCGCCGCCGGCGCCGGGTTTCGCAACGCGCGCAACTTCCTGCCGAGCTTCGGCGGCATCGAGGACACGCCCGGCAGCCATCGCATCGTCTGGACCGATCGGCCGCTGCTGCAGCCGCAACTCCGAAAACCCTGGGAGATCTACGTCAACCGCGCCGGCCAGCGCTTCGTCGCCGAGGACGAGGCGAGCAACGATGTGCGCGAGCGCGCCTTGCTGGCGCAGCCCGACATGCTGTTCTGGGTGGTCTATGATTCACGCATCGCGCGCGAGGCGCCGCGCCTGCTGCCGACCTTCGATGCCGCGCGCCTCGAGGCGAGCTTCGCGACGCATCCCTCCTTCGTGCGTGGCGATACGCTGGGCGAACTCGCGCACAAGGCCGGCATCGACGCAGCCGGCCTGATTGCGACGGTCGCCGCGTACAACGCGTCGGTAGCGGGCGGCCACGACGCCTTCGGCCGCACGCACCTGACGCTTCCAATCGTCGAGCCGCCCTTCGTCGCGTTGCGCAACCATGGCGTGGCTGTGAAGAGCGCCGGCGGCATCGATGTCGATCGCCGCTTGCGCGTGCGCCGGCGTGACGGGCGCGTGTTCGGCAATCTCTTCGCCGCCGGCGAGACGATCGGTGGCGGGCTGCTCTCGGGCAACGCCTTCGTCGGCGGCATGAGCCTTACCCCGTGGCTGGGCTTTGGCCGCCTGATCGGCCGTGACTTCGTGCACTGAGCCGCTCGAGCTCGCGATCACACCCCGTCATGCGTGTCGCTCGACGTGGCGAGAACGTAGCAACGACGGGTCTGGGCCTCCACGGCTGGCGCGTAGGGCGGGCGACAGGTTTGCTCGAACACCGCGAACCCGGTTTCGCGCAGGGCGGCCGTGACGAATTCGGGCTCGAAGAAGACGAAGTCCAGGCAGGTCTTGACGCCCCACAGCTCCTCGATGCGGCGCACCTCATTGCCGACATGGAACGCCAGCGCCAGCACGCCGCCAGGAACCAGCGCCCGCCGCATTGCCTTGAAGACGGGCTTCAGGTCTTCCGGCGCCAGGTGGATGATCGAGTAGAAGGCCACGATCCCGGAACATTGTGCGGCAGGCAGGGCAAGCGAGCGCATGTCGCCAAGTTCGAATCGCAGTCCGGGATTCAATCGTCGCGCGCAGTCCACCATTGCAGGCGAGATGTCCATGCCGGACACCTCCCGCCCCAGATCGCGCAAGAAGCGGGCGACATGGCCGGGCCCGCATCCCATATCGACAATCCCGCCAGGTCGCGCCGCGGTGTTGAACCTGTTCAGGAAGTCCCGATCGAAGGGTTTGTTCTCGAGTTCGCCGAAGAGCCGCGCGGCGTAGGCCTCGGCAATCGCGTCATACCCTGATGCAATCGAACTCGACATGGCGGCGCCTTCGACTCGCATGGGTCCAAGTGATTTCACATACCACCACCGGCGGGGCGCGATAAAATCGATCCAGCGTCGAATTCACAGTGAGGGTGCGACATGGCCGGTGCGGCGACGGTGACGATCCACGGGATCCGGAATTGCGACACGATGAAGAAGGCGCAAGCGTGGCTCGACGCCCACGGCATCGCCCATCGCTTTCACGACTATAAGGGCGAGGGCATCGAAGCCGCAGTGCTGCGCGGCTGGGTGCGCAAGCTCGGCTGGGAAGTGCTGCTCAACCGGTCGGGCACCAGTTTCCGCAAACTGCCGGCAAGCGCGCGCGAAGGCCTCACGGAGGCGAAGGCGATTGCACTGATGCTCGCGCAGCCCGCCATGATCAAGCGCCCGGTGCTCGATAGCGGCGGCGAGCTGCTGGTCGGCTTCAAGCCGGAAAACTACGCCGCAGCATTCGGCTGACGAGAAAATCGATCCCAGAAAATCGATCCAGCGTCGAATTGACTCGCGGTCTGCTCCTGAGCCGGAGAGAGGATCCGGGCGTCGCCGGGACCCGCGAGAAGAAATTCGGTTTCTTGGCTATGCTGACGGCACATCCGGCTCGGGTCCGGCGACCATGACGAAAGGCCAGAATCCCATGCTCTCGATGCTCACGCTCATCCGAGGGATCATCGACCCGTCGCCGTCCCTGCGATCCGTGGCGACCCTCCAAGGTGGCATCGGCGCGGAACTGCTCGTCGTCTGCTTGGATCTCGGCCTGCCGTTTTCCGCCGTCGAGGCGGAGGAAGCACGGGAGGAGGCGAGAAGCGCCTACGACAGCGTCTACGGAACGATGCCCAATTGCC
>JANNTF010000397.1:0-4197 GCA_031403455.1 Alphaproteobacteria bacterium
CATCACCTATTCAGGCGAGCCAGCGCTTGCGGCGTTTGTAGTGCTTCACGTCGCGGAAACTCTTGCGGCCAGCGGCGCCGAGCCCGAGATAGAACTCCTTCACGTCCTCGTTGCCGCGCAGCACCTCGGCGTCGCCGTCGAGCACGACTCGTCCGTTCTCGAGGATGTAGCCGTAGCTCGCGTATCTCAGCGCGATATTGGTGTTCTGCTCGGCTAGCAGGAAGCTAACCTTCTGTTCGCGGTTGAGCTTGGCGACGATCTCGAAGATCTCTTCGACGAGCTGCGGCGCCAGGCCCATCGAGGGTTCGTCGAGCAGGATCGTCTCGGGCCGGCTCATCAGCGCGCGGCCGATCGCCGTCATCTGCTGCTCGCCGCCGGAAGTGTAGCCGGCCTGGCTGCGCCGCCGTTCCTTCAGCCGCGGGAAATAGCCGTAGACCATCTCGAGATCGCCCGCGATCGCCGCGCGGCCGTCGCGGCGCGTATAGGCGCCGGTGAGCAGATTCTCCTCGACGCTCAGATGGCCGAAGACGTGCCGGCCCTCCATGACCTGGATCACGCCCTTGCGCACGAGTTCGTTGGGCGAGAGGCGGTCGATGCGCTCGCCGCGATAGTCGATCGAGCCCTTGGTGACGTCGCCGCGCTCGGCGCGGAGCAGGTTGGAGATCGCCTTGAGCGTCGTCGTCTTGCACGCACCGTTGGCGCCGAGAAGTGCCACGATGCCGCCGCTCGGCACCGCGAGCGAGACGCCCTTCAGCACCAGGATGACATGGTCGTAGATGACCTCGATGTTGTTCACCGAGAGCAACGGCTTGGCGTCGGTGGTCATGGCGGATCTCGGGGAATTGTGTCGGTGCGATGGGCCGGACGGGTCGCCCCGTCCGGCCCATCGTTCACGTTACGACCGCTTGTCGCAAACCTCCGTGCGCTTCGGCCAGTTGTTCTTCTCGGCATACTCCTTGGCGGCCGCTTCGAGCAGCGGGCGCACCTTGTCCGACATCGGCGAGATCCAGTCGGAGCCGCGCGTCCATTTCTGGCCGTCCCATACCGCGACATACACGCGGTGATGGCCGTTGTGGTCGCCGCATGATGTTTTCACAGGCGCCGCGAAACCCTCCATGCCGATTTCCTTCAGCCGCGCCTCGGTGATGTCGAGGTTCTCAAAGCCGCGGCGTACGTCCTCGCCGGTGACCATCTTCTTGCCGGTCAACTGCTGTGCGGTGCGGATCGCTTCGGCGATGAGCATCGAATTGTAGACGCCGCGGTTGTAGAGATTCTCGCCGATCTTCTCCTTCGGGAACTTCGACAGGCCCTTGTCGACCACGTGCTTCTGGATGTCCTTGATGACGCCGAACTCGGTGCCGACGCCATGGAAGTTGAGGCTCTTGTAGCCCTTGCCGCCGGCCTCGCCGCCGCGCGCGTCATCATCGCCACCGGCCCACCACACGCCGACCAGCTTGTCCATTGGATAGCTGTTCTTCACGGCTTCCTTGACGGCCGTGGGATTCATCGCGCCCCAGCCCTGGAGGTAGATCCAGTCCGTGCGGTCGCGGCGGATCGCCAGCCATTGCGAGGCTTGGTCCTGCATCTTGTCGGCCGGGACCGGATAGATCTTCAGCTCGAAACCGTACTCCCTGGCCAAGGCCTCGAGCAGCGGGATCGGCTCCTTGCCATAGGGCGCATCGAGGTGCAGCAGACCGATCTTCTTGCCCTTCAGCTTGTCGAAGCCGCCTTCGCGCTCCGCGACGTGCTTGATGAAGACGGACGCGCCGTCCCAGTAGGTCACCGGCGGATTGAAGACCCATGGGAAGGTGTCGCCGACCGCTGCCGCGGACAACCCGTAGGCCATCGACAGAACCGGGATCTTGTCGATATGCGCCTTCGGGATCAGCTGCAGGGTGATGCCCGTGGAATAGGGATTGATCACGACAGGGTTCTTGCCCTTCAGCGCCTCGTAGCACTCGACGCCCTTCTTGGTGTCGTAGCCGGTCTCGCATTCCTCGATCGCCAGCTTGACGCCGCCGATGCCGCCGTCGCGCTCGTTGAGCATGCGCAAATAGTCGTGCATGCCATCAGCGATCGGCACGCCCGAGCCGCCGAAGGGCCCGGTACGGTAGGACAGCAGCGGCACGAAGATCGAATCCTGCGCGGCGGCTGTCGTGGCGGCGAAGGCGGACACCGCCGTGGCGGCAGCCATTCCGAGCGCCAGTGTTCTCATTGACATCGTGTTTGCCTCTCTCGGTTGCGGAGCGCCGTCCCGATGCGGAAGCGGTTGGCTCCAGTAGTGGATCTCGAACGCAATTCGTCAACCCTGCGCTTGCCGCCCTCCGTCAATGGGGGAATGGCCAGAGCCGCAGCTTCTGCTTGCCCGTCGCCCATAGCCGGGCGAGGCCATGCGGCTCCACGATCAGGAAGAAGATGATCAGTGCCCCGGTCAGGATATGGGTGAGGTGCTCCGCGGTGGCGCCGCCGATGGGCACGCCGAGGCCGGGCAGGCCGAATTTGAGGAAGATCGGTACGAGATGCAGGAGTGCCGCGCCGAAGAACGCGCCAATCAGGCTGCCGAGCCCGCCGATGATCACCATGAACAGGATCAGGAAGGACAGGTTGATCGAGAACGCATCCTTCGCCTCGCCGCCGCCGTACCACAGGAACATCATCACGGCCCCCGCGACGCCGCAGAAATAGGACGACACCGCGAAGGCGAGCAGCTTGGCGCGCAGCAGCCGGATGCCCATCAGCTCGGCGGCGATGTCCATGTCGCGCACCGCCATCCACGTCCGGCCAACGCGCCCATGCACGATGTTCGAGGCGATCCAGGTCAAGGCGACGAGCAGGGTCAGGGTGACGTAGTAGCGTGTCAGCGGCGTGGCGCTGGGCCCGACGATCGGCAGTCCGAACAGCGTGCGCGTCGGCACCTCGATCGCGCCGGAGGCGTTGTAGTTGAACAACCAGGGAATGCGCACGAAGCACCATTCGAGGAAGAACTGCGCCGCGAGCGTCGCCACCGCGAGATAGAAGCCCTTGATGCGCAGGCTCGGCACGCCGAACACCACGCCCAGCGCCGCGGCAAAGAACCCCGACACCAGGATCCAGACGATGATGTTCACGCCGGGAAAGATCGTCGTCAGCTTGTAGCAGGCATAGGCGCCGACACCCATGAAGGCGCCGGTACCGAGCGACAGCAGCCCCGCATAACCGGTCAGCAGATTGAGCCCGATCGCCGCCAGCGAGAACACCAGGAACGGGATCAGCACAGTGCCGACCATGAAATTGTCGAGGAAGGGCGGCAGCACATAGGCGGCGACGAGGATGACGATGCACCCGATCAGATCCTGCCGGATCGGGAACACGGCCATGTCGGCTTCGTAGCTCTGCTTGAACTGGCCCGCTTCGCGGTAGATCACGCCTGGTCCTCCCTCAGATCCGTTCGATGATCTTGTCGCCGAACAGGCCTTGCGGCCGGAACAGCAGGAAGAGGAGGGCGATGAGATAGGCGAGCCAGCTCTCGATCCCGCCGCCGACCAGCGGGCCCCAGTAGAACTCGCCGAGTTTCTCGCCGATGCCGATGATCAAGCCGCCGACGATCGCGCCCGGGACGGAGGTGAAGCCGCCCAGGATCAGAACCGGCAGCGCCTTGAGCGCGATGATCTGCAACCCGAAGGAGACGTCGGATCGCGCGCCCCACATGATGCCGGTCACCAGCGCCACGAGGCCGGCGGCGAACCAGACGATCACCCAGATCTGATGGAGCGAGATGCCGACGGAGAGCGCCGCCTTGTGGCTGTCCGCCACCGCGCGCAACGCCCGGCCGATGCGCGTGGATTGGAAGAACACGGCCAGGACCACCACCATCAGCCCGGCGATGAGCGCCGCGGCGATGTCGAGCTTCTGGAACGTCACCCTGCCGCCGAGCATCTGCACGTCGATCGCGCCCCTGGGCAGGAAGAGCTCGTCGGTGATCATCGCCTTCGGCCGGCCACCGAAGATGAACTCGCCGAGCCCGATGAGGAGGTAGCTGATGCCGAAGGTCGCCATGAACAGGATGATGTCGGGCTGGTTCACCAGAGGCCGAAGCACGATGCGCTCGATGGCGACCGCGAGCAGCGCCATGATGCCCAGCGTGACGATCAGCGCCAGATAGGCCGCGGGCGTGCCCGTCACGCCGATGCGGCCCAGCAATTCGTAGCTGCCCACCAG
>JANNTF010000398.1:0-3384 GCA_031403455.1 Alphaproteobacteria bacterium
GTCACCTCGGGCGATGCCGAGTTCGGCGTCACCGGCCTGACCGCGGGGTTCTACAATCTCGCCGGCAAGGGCGCGCTCAAGATCGTCGCCGCGCAATCGCGCGAGGATCGTGGCTTCCAGCTCAACGCGTACATGGTCACCGGCAAGGCCTGGGACGAAGGTTTCCGCGACCTGAAGGATTTCGCCGGCCGGCGCGTGGCGATCACCACGACCGGTTCGACATTCCATTATTCGCTCGGATTGCTCGCGCGCAAATACGGCTTCGATCTGGCGAGCGTGACGATGGTCGCGCTTCAGCAATTGCCGGCGATGGCCGCCGCCTTCAAGGGCAACCAGGTCGATGCGACGGTCATCCCCGTGACGCTCGCGCGGCAGCTGGAGGCCGAGAAGGCCGGCCGCATCATCGGCTGGGTCGGCGACGAAACGCCGTGGCAGCTCGGCGCCTTGTTCACCAGCCCCAAGGCGATCGAGCAGCGACGCGGCGTGGTCGAACGCTTCGTGCGTGCCTGGGCGAAGGGGTGCGCCGAGTATCACGCGGCGTTCAATCTGCGCGATGCGAATGGTCGGCCGACGCAGGGTCAAGGCTACGGCGAACTGCTCGCCGTGCTGGCGAAGGCGCTCGATCAGCCCGCCGAGCGCGTGGCGACCGGCTTGCCGTTCATCGATGCGGCGGCCCGGCTCGATGTCGGCGACATTCACAGTCAGGTCGCGTTCTGGCTGGCGGAGAAGCTGGTCAAGGGCGAGGTCGACGCCAAGGCGATCGTCGATCTGAGTTTCATCGCGGATCATCTCAACGTGCCGCGCGGCTGAACCGCCACCCATGGAGCTCTTCCTCGAGCAGGTCGGGCATCGCTACGGAGATCTCGTCGCGCTCGAGGGCATCGATCTCCAGATCCGCACCGGCGAGATCGTCGCGCTGATCGGACCGTCGGGCTGCGGAAAATCCACGCTGCTCGGCATTCTCGGCGGCTTGGTGCAGCCCAGCGCCGGTCGCGTGCTGCAGCAGGGCGCGACGCCCGAATCGTGCCTGAACGCGCTCACGTTCGTATTCCAGGATTTCGCTTTGCTGCCGTGGCGCGATGTCGCCGGCAATGTCGCGCTGCCGCTGGAGCATCATGGCCTGTCGGGCAGCGAGATCGCACGCCGGGTCGCGGCCGCGCTCGCCAAGATAGGCCTCGCCGAATTCGCCGCCGCCTATCCCAAGCAGCTCTCGGGCGGCATGCGCCAGCGTGTCGGCATCGCCCGCGCGCTGGTCGTCGAGCCTGCCGTGCTGCTGATGGACGAGCCGCTCTCCGCGCTCGACGCGCAGACGCGCGACTTGCTGATGGAGGATCTCCTGGCGCTGTGGAACGAGACGCGCTTCACCAGCGTCTACGTGACCCACAACCTTGCCGAGGCGGTGCGGCTCGCACACCGCGTGGTCGTGCTGTCGCGCCGGCCCGGCCGCGTGCGCGAGATCGTCGAGATCACGATCGCCCACGGTGATCGCGACAGCGCGGCGGCGGCCGCCGATCTGAAGCGGCTGCAGGATCGGCTGTGGCACGCGATGAAAGCCGAAGCGCAGCGCGCGGATCGGGAGATCCTCGATCATGCCTGAGCGTCGTGCCGTCTCGTTTCGCGGTGGCGGGTTCGCGCCCGAACGGCGCCGGTTCGTGGCGCTCGCCGTTTTTGCGCTGCTGGTCGCATTCTGGGAGACCGCCTCGCGGCTGGGCTGGATCAGTCCGATCTTCCTGCCGCGACCGAGCGCGGTGGCGGCCGCGCTGGGTGACCTCCTGCGCAGCGGCGCGCTCTGGGGGCATCTGGGAGATTCCGTCACGCGGATGATCGGCGGCTGGAGTCTCGGCACGGCCGGCGGGCTCGCGGTGGGCTTCGCGATCGGCGTGTTCTCGCTCGCGCGCTCGGTCGGCATTCCCTTCGTGTCGGCGCTGTTCCCGATCCCGAAGATCGCCCTGCTGCCGCTGATGATCCTCTGGCTCGGCATCGGCGAGGCATCGAAGATCGCGACCATCGCGCTGGGCGTCTTCTTTCCGACGGTGATCGCGGTCTATTCCGGCGTCGACGGCGTACCGCGCAACCTCATTCGAATGGCGCAGAGCTTCGGCATGCCGAGCCGGGACATCCTGTACAAGATCGTGCTGCCCGGTGCCTGGCCCGCAATCCTTTCGGGGTTTCGCATTACCGCCTCGATCGCGTTGATTCTCCTGGTGTCGGCCGAGATGATCGGCGCCCAGCGCGGCATCGGCCAGTTCGTGCTTCAGGCCGGCAATCTCATGAACACCGAGGATCTGCTGGCGGGGATCGTCCTGCTGTCGCTGATGGGCCTCACCATCGGCATGGTGCTCACGCGACTCGAGCGACGCCTCGCGCGCTGGCGGTAGGAATTTCCCGCGCCGGTGGAGCGCGGGGCCCGGCGACCAGATCATCATTAACACTGCGTTCAGCGCTGATGGCGGACACTTACGCGCCATGGGAGTTGAATGGATCCGAGGCGCGTCGCGTGCGATCGCGTCGTATGCACGCGCGCTAGCCATGTGGTTGGACGGGCATCGGCCGACCGCGCCGATGGCGGCTGCGGATTCGTCCGCGGCGGCGAAGGACGCGCTTCTGCACGAAATCCTGGACAGCATGCCAAGCGGCATCGCCGTCTATGACGCGCAGGATCGCCTCGTGCTCTGGAGCAGCACCTACGAGGCGATGTTCGAGCATCTGAAGGGGCGGCTCGTCGTCGGGCTCTCGCATCGCGAGATCCTGGATCTCGATGCGGCGTCGGCCCTCTACGCCATCGCGCCGGCGGAGCGCGCGGCATGGATCGAGGGCGTGCGGCGCGAGACCGACGCGATGGCCTCCGCCGATATTCAACTGCTGGCCGATGGACGTGCGCTCAGGCGGATCACGCGGCGCACGCCGACGGGTGGATGTATCCGGATCGTGCGCGACATCACGGCGGAGACTACTGCGGCGGAGGCGCTCGCGGTCGCCAAGGCGCAGGCCGAACGAAGCGAAGCGCTGTTCCGCGATGGCATCGACAGCATGGGCGACGGCTTCATGCTGCTCGACTCCGATGACCGCATCGTCACGTGGAACAGGGTCTTCGAACAGTTGTTCTCGGTGGGGTCGCAGGTGGTGCGGCGCGGCATGGCATTCAGCGACTACATCCGCGCCACGCATACGATTCGCTGGAAGGACGATCCGAGCGTGGATCTCGAAGCGACGATCGCGGAGCGCCTGTCGCATCACGGGCCCGGCGCGGCGACGCACGAGATGGTGGCCGTGAGTGGTCGGGTCGTACAGGTGACCGAGCGCGCCACGTCGATCGGCGGCATCGTGATCGTGTTTCACGACGTCACGGTCGAGCGCAATGCGCTCAATGCCGTGACGGCCCAG
>JANNTF010000399.1:0-4104 GCA_031403455.1 Alphaproteobacteria bacterium
GCCAACTCCTCGCCGATCCGGATTGGGTGCGCAAGGTCGCCGAGCGCCGTCCCGAAGCCATCATTCCGTGCATCTATTGCAATGTCTGCAAGCAGCTCGACGAGAACTTCAAGCTGGTCTCCTGCTTCCTGTGGCCCAAGGGTGCGACGCAAGCGCCGCATGACGATCGCCAGGATGCGGGACCGCATTGGCCCGCCGGCACCGAGCTCCAGGCCGTCGCCGATCATGCGACGATCAGGTTGAACTGGCCACGGGCCACCGGCGAGATCTCGGGCTACGACATCCACCGCGCCGAGGATGGCGGCCGCGCGCGCGTGGTCGAAGCCGTCAAGTCGGCGAAATTCCGCGACGACGAAGTGCTCGGCGGGCTCACCTACAGCTACTACGTGACCGCGTATGACAGCGCCGGCCGTCACTCGCCGCCATCGAACGTCGTCAAGGTCAGGATGCCGATCCCCGATTTCTCGACGCCCTCGCCCGAGACCCGCCATGCGTGAGGCGACGGCGCATCTCGACAGCTTTGCGCGCGACAATCTGCCGCCGCGCGCCACGTGGCCGGACATGCGTTTCGATCTGCCGGAGCTCCACTTCCCGGCGCGGCTCAACGCGGCCGTCGAACTGCTCGACGCGATGGTGGCCACCGGGCACGGGCCGCGGCCGTGCATCTGGTTCGGGCGGCAATGCTGGAGCTATGCCGATCTGCTGGCGCGCGCGAACCGCATCGCCAATGTTCTCGTGCGCGACTGCGGCCTGAAGCCCGGCAACCGCGTGCTGCTGCGTGCGGCCAACAACCCGATGACGGTTGCATGCTGGTTTGCCGTGCTGAAGGCCGGCGGCATCGCCGTCGCGACCATGCCGCTGCTGCGCGCGCGCGAACTCGGCTACATCGTCGCCAAGGCGAAGGTCACGCTCTCGCTCTGCGACGCGCGGCTGCTCGATGAACTCGAGACGGCCGGAGCGCCCGACATCCTCGCGTTCAACTCGGATGCGTCGGACTCGCTCGATGCGCGGATGCGCGGCCAATCCGATCACTTCGTCAATTGCGATACGTATGCGGAAGACGTTGCGCTGATCGCCTTCACCTCCGGGACGACCGGACCGGCCAAGGGGACGATGCATTTTCATCGCGACATCCTGGCGATCTGCGACTGCTTCCCGCGCTATGTGCTGAAGCCGGGGCCGGACGACATCTTCTGCGGCTCGCCGCCGCTCGCCTTCACCTTCGGACTCGGCGGGCTGGTGACATTTCCGATGCGCTTCGGCGCGTCGACGGCGCTCGCCGAAAAGGCGTCGCCCGATCTGCTGCCGCAGATCATCCAGGACAACAAGGCGACCATTGTGTTCACCGCGCCCACAGCCTATCGCGTGATGAGCGACGCCGGGTCGCGCCGCCCCTTCGCCACGCTGCGGCAGGCCGTGTCAGCGGGCGAGCATCTGCCGCTGCCGATCTTCGAGGCCTGGCGCGCGTTCACGGGCATCAAGCTGATCGACGGTCTCGGCGCGACGGAGTTGCTGCACATCTTCATCACCAGTGCGGGCGACGCGATACGACCCGGCGCCACGGGCAAGGCGATCCCGGGGTATCAGGCCAAGATCGTCGACGACCACGGCAACGATCTGCCCGACGGCGAGACCGGCAAGCTCGCCGTACGCGGACCGACGGGCTGCCGCTATCTCGGCGATCCGGAACGTCAGGCGACGTACGTGCAAGGCGGCTGGAACCTCACCGGCGACGCCTATCAGCGCGATGCCGACGGCTATTTCTGGTACCAGGCGCGCACCGACGACATGATCATTTCGGCCGGCTACAACATCTCCGGCCCCGAAGTCGAGAATGTGCTGCTGGAGCACGCGAAGATCCTCGAATGCGCCGTGGTCGGGGCGCCGGATGCCGAGCGCGGCATGATCGTGAAGGCCTTCGTCGTCCTGCGCGACAACTCGGATGCGACACCCCTGACCATCAAGGCGCTGCAGGACTTCGTGAAGGCCGAGATCGCGCCCTACAAATATCCACGCGCGATCGAGTTCGTCGACGCGCTCCCGCGGACCGAGACCGGCAAGATCCAGCGCTTCAAGCTGCGTAAGGGCACGCCGTGACGGTCAGGGCTCCTTGATACCCTGACGCTCCGCCCAATCGAAGGGATGGAGCATATAGAAGAACCCGCAGCGTCCCTTCGATGCGTCGTAATCGAGTTCGGTGCCGCTGGGCAGCCAGACAATGTCGCCGGCCTCGGCCTCGAAAATCTCGCCGCCGGTTCGAATGGTGATGCGTCCTTCGTGGATGAACAGCGCCTCGTCGTAGGTGACGGTCCAATGCACCGACACGCCTTCCATGATCTCGTAGCCACCGCCCATCTGCGTGCTGTTGGTCTTGTTGATCACGCGCGCGATTCGCGTCTTGCCGCCAGGCGCATCGCAATCGATGAAACTCAGTTCGCGGTGGCGAAAATGCTGCGCGCTCGTCATGGCTTCTCCCCTCGCATGTCGTCGCTCTTCAATCGGGTCGTCACGATACCGCCCGGCGCCATGCCGGCAAACCAGCGCGCGAGGGGACCGGGCTTGCGACCGAGATAGCCGAGGCTGTCCTTGCGCCGGATCGCCCTGCGAACGACATGCGCGCCGACATAGCGGATCGGCTCCGGCGGCAGCCAGCGCTCCGGTGGCCGCACCAATCCGCACCGCGACCATTCATCCGTTTCATCAAGAGCCAACGACGCAAGGATGCGCGCGGCGAGGGGCGCCGTGGCGATGCCGTTGCCCGAAAACCCATACCCGTAAAGCACGTTCGGCGCGTTCGCCATGCGGCCGAACAGCGGCAGACCGCTGCGCGTACGATCGATCGGACCGCTCCAGCTATCGACGAAGGGGATGTCGGCGAGGCCCGGCGACGCACGCCGGACGCAATCGCGGATCGCCGCCTCGCGCGTCGAACGCCCCTCGAAACGCCGCGCACCGAGGCCGCCATAGCCGATCTCGCCACCTGAAACTCCCGGGTTGAGCCGATGATCCACGGTCGTGCGCAGACCCGTGACGAAGGTCTGGGAATCGGAGATCAGCGGCTTGGCGATGTAGCGTGCGTGCGCCAGCCTTTCGGGCACCGGCGCGGTGATGGCGTCATCGCTCGAGATCACCAGGACAGCCGAGCGCAGCTCCGGAAACCGCATCGACCAGGCATTCATGGTCAGCACGACACAGACTGCCGTCACGGCACCGTCGGCGACATGCACCCGCGGCGGCGTCGCCCGATCGAGCCGCGTCATCGGGGTGTTCTCGTGAATACGCACGCCGCGCGCCAGCGCCACGCGCCGCAGACCGCGCACCAGCTTGGCCGGCTGCAAGGTGGCGGTGCCGTCCATGCGCACGCCCTCGAGCAGACCAGGCATGTCCATCTCCGCCTGGATCTCCGCGCCCGACATCATGCGAAATGGCGCCGCGCCATGCCGGGCGAAATTCTCCACGATGCTGCGCCACGCGCCGCGCTGCGTGTCGGACGTCGCCGCCCATAGCCAGGGATCGGGACGGAACTCGGCATCGATGCCCTCGTGCGCGCAGAACGCGGCGATCGCCCCGACGGTCGCGGCCGACGCGCGACAGAACGCCAGAGCGCCATCGGTCCCGCAGAGTTCCTCCAGCGCGGCGAACTTCACCCATTGCGGCAGGACCATGCCGCTCGATCGGCCCGACGCGCCGCCGCCGCAGATATCGGCCTCGACGATCATGACGTCGAGCGCCGGCGCGCGACGCTTCAACTCGATCGCCGTCCATAGTCCGACGAAGCCGCCGCCGACGATGCACACATCCGCACGCTGGTCGCCGCGCAGCGCCGGCGCGTCGCGCTCGCCCGGCGCGATCGCCTGGCGCAGCCAGAAGCAGCGCCCCTCATGGCGGGTCTCCGGCGCGTCCATCACCGGGCTCAGCTCGGACACCGGGCGCACAACTCGTCGCCGTGCGTCACGTCAGGAAATCCGGCTGTTCGCGCGTGAGCGTGCGCACCACCGCGTTCATGAAACCCGTCGCGTAGGCCTTGAAGCGCGGCACATCCCGCGGGATCGCCGCCATCATTTGCGAGGGGATCGGCTGCAACTCATGGCCGCCGGCCTCGGC
>JANNTF010000400.1:0-6530 GCA_031403455.1 Alphaproteobacteria bacterium
GTCCCCCCACCCCAACCCTCCCCCGCACGGGGGGAGGGCGTCTGGTGTGCTTGGGGCGACCTTGCCGCTTTCACGATTGACCCCCTCCCCCCGTGCGGGGGAGGGTTGGGGCGGGGGGCCTTCGCGGTGATCATCTTCCCCGCCATCGATCTCAAGGATGGGCGCTGCGTGCGCCTGCTGCGCGGTGAGATGTCGGCCGCGACGGTGTTCAACGACGATCCGGCCGACCAGGCGCGGCGCTTCCTCGCGGTGGGCGCGCGGTTTCTGCACGTCGTCGATCTCAACGGTGCGTTCGAAGGCCGCGCCGTCAATGCGTCAGCCGTCGAAGCGATCGTCTCGGCGGTTCGCGAGGCCGGCGCGCAGCTGCAGCTCGGCGGCGGCATCCGGACCACTCGGGATATCGAACACTGGCTCGCCCTCGGCGTCACGCGCGTCATTCTCGGCACCAAGGCGCTGCGCGATCCGGCTTTCGTCGTCGATGCCTGCAGGCGCTGGCCCGGCCGCATCGTCGTCGGCATCGATGCGCGCGGCGGCCGCGTCGCGGTCGAGGGCTGGGCCGAGACTTCCGATGTCACCGCGACCGATCTCGCCCTGCGCTTTCGCGACGCCGGTGTGGCCGCGATCGTCTACACGGACATCGACCGCGATGGCGCGCTGCAGGGCGCCAATGTCGCGGCGACCGCTGCACTCGCGCGCGCCTGTGGCGTGCCGGTGATTGCTTCAGGCGGCGTCGCCGCGCTCGATGATCTGCGCGCCCTCGCCGCGCACGAGGCCGACGGTATCGTCGGCGCCATCACGGGGCGCGCGCTCTATGACGGACGTGTCGATCTTGCCGCTGCAATCGCTCTCTTTGGATGAGACGCCGCCGATGCTGAAGACCCGCATCATTCCCTGCCTCGACGTGCATGCCGGCCGCGTGGTCAAGGGCGTGAATTTCGTCAATCTCGTCGATGCCGGCGACCCGGTCGAGCAGGCGCGGCTCTACGACAAAGCCGGCGCCGATGAGCTCACCTTTCTGGACATCACAGCGAGTCACGAGAATCGCGAGACGATCTTCGACGTCATCGCGCGTACGGCCGAGCATTGCTTCATGCCGCTCACCGTCGGTGGTGGCGTGCGAACGCTCGACGACGTGCGCAAGCTGCTGCTCGCCGGCGCCGACAAGGTCTCGATCAACACCGCCGCCGTGTCGCGGCCGGAATTCGTGTCGGAGGCCGCAGAGAAAATCGGGAGCCAGGCCGTCGTCGTCGCGATCGACGCCAAACGCGTGGCGCCAGGTCGCTTCGACGTCTTCACCCATGGTGGCCGCAAACCCACCGGCCTTGACGCGATCGAATGGGCGCGCGAGATGGCGCGGCGCGGCGCCGGCGAGATCCTGCTGACCTCGATGGATCGCGACGGCACCAAGCAGGGCTTCGATTGCGAACTCACCCGAGCGGTCAGCGACGCCGTGCCGGTGCCGGTGATCGCCTCGGGCGGCGTCGGCGCGCTCGAGCATTTCGTCGCCGGCGTGCGCGACGGCCACGCCTCCGCCCTCCTCGCCGCGTCGGTCTTCCATTTCGGCGTCTTCTCGATCGCCCAGGTCAAAGCCGCGCTTGGCGCCGCCGGCATCCCCACACGCCCGATCGGCTGAGCGCACCTCAGGGGCCGGCGACCAGACCCTGGTCGTGCAGGCGGGCGATCTCGTGCGCCGGCAGATCGAGGCAGGTCGATAGGATCTCATCGGTCTGCGCACCGAGGCGCGGCGCGGGCGGCACGCTCTCGCGCGTCGCGCCGACATGGGTCGCCGACGCGCCCGGCGTCAGGTACGGCGTCGCGCTGGGATGTGCCACGAGATCGAAGATCGGATTGGCGGCGGACAGGCCCGGCTCTTCGGCGAGCGCCTGTTTGACCGTGCGGTAGATCGACCAGGTCGCGCCGCTGTGCTCGAGCAGGTCGGAGATCTCCGCCAGAGAATGGCGCGCGATCGCGGCGGCGAAGATCGGTTTCAAGCGCGCGCGATGGGTGAAGCGCGCGCCTTCGTCATTCGAGAACTCGGCGCCGAGTTCGGCTTCGAGATGGCCGATTTCGGCGGCGATCGCGAGCACCGAGAGCAGCCCCCGCCATTGCTTGGCCGTCAACCCGATCAGCATGATACGGGCGCCGTCACGCGTCGCGAAGTCGCAGCCGAAGGCGCCGAAGAGATCGTTGCCGCTGCGCGCCCGGTCTTCGCCGGACAGCGTCACCTCGCCGACATGGCCGAGCCGCGCGAGCGTCGCGAAGGCCACGTCGGACAGCGGCAGCTGGATCTCGGCGCCCTCGCCGGTCATGCGCCGACGGCGCTCGGCGGCGAGCAGATTCATCGCCGCCATCGAACCCGCGAGCAGATCCCAGGCCGGCAACACGTGATTCACCGGTCCCGCGGCATCGACCGGCCCGGTCATCATGGGATAGCCGGTCGCGGCATTGATCGTGTAGTCGACCGCCGGCCTGCCATCCGGCCAGCCCATCACGCGCAGGCTGATCAGATCGCGACGGCGCGCGGCCAGTGCTTGATGGGCGAGCCAGCCTCGGGGCGGCGTGTTGGTGACGAACAGCCCGGCGCCTTGCCCCGGCGCGGTGATCAGCGCGGCGGCGAGTTCGCGGCCCGCGGGGCGCGCGAGGTCGATCGCGATCGAGCGCTTGCCCTTGTTGAGTCCCTCCCAATAGAGGCTGTGCCCATTGGGCGCGAGCGGCCAGCGCCGATAGTCGGGGCCGCCGCCGATCGGGTCGATGCGGATCACGTCGGCGCCGAGCTCGCGCAAGTAAAGCGTCGCCGACGGCGCGGCGATGAAAGCCGCCAGCTCGACGACGCGCAGATCGGAAACGACGCGGTACATCGGAAGTCCGCGCTGCTCAGATCGGCGCGAGACCGAGCGCGCCGCGCATCCGGTTCTTCAGGAACACGCCGTCGCGCGGCGGCAGCAGACGGTCGCGCTCGCCGCGCTCGATCGCCACCGTCACGAACAGCGTCGTGTCGCCCGGCCGATGCAGCCGCGGCGCGAGCGCATCGAGCTCCGCGGTTCGGCTGAGGGCCAGGGTGTCGCCGATACCGCAGGCCGCGGCGACCGCCCGCAGATCGGTGCGATGCGCGGTGTGGCTTGCCTGGCCGCCAGTCTCGCCATAGCGGCCATTGTCGAGCACCACGATCGCGAGATTGCCGGGATTGCGTGTCGCGATCGTCGCCAGCGACCCCATCCCCATCAGCATCTCGCCATCCCCTGTCATCACCAGCACCGGCACGCCGGGCTGTGCCAATGCCAGCCCGAAGCCCATCATCGCGGCGCCGCCCATTGCGCCCCAGAGATAGAAATTGCGCGGATCGTCGCCCGCGGCGGCGACGTCATAGGTCGGCGCGCCGAGGCCGGTGATCACCAGCGTGTCGCGCCGGCCGGCCAACAGGCGGCGCACGGCGTCGCGGCGATCCAGGCGCGGGGCTTCGCTCATTTGGTGAACACCTTGGCCCCGATCAGGCGTTGCGCAAGCAGCACGGCCGTCGCCGTACCGCCGCGATAGGTGGTGTCGGCTGCCGCCTCGATCGTGGGATCGACATCGGCTTCGCGCTCGACCCGAAGCACGCGCGTGTCCATCAGTTCAAACACCGCGCCGGTGGTCGAGCCCATGGGCACCTGCCAGGGATTGAGCTCACCCCATTCGCCACGCATCGTGACCAGCGCGAGGAGCGGGAAACGGCAGATGCGCACGAGAGACAGCATGTTCGTGCAATTGCCGACGCCGCTCGACTGCATCAACAACACGCCGCGCTGGCCGCCGAGCCAGGCGCCCGCGAGCATCGCGATACCCTCCTCCTCGGTGGTCATCGGCACGGCCGCCATCGTTGGATCGGCCTGCGCGAGGCGGATCAGCGCCGCGTGACCACCGTCGGGCACGTAGGCCACCTGACGCACATCCGCGGCCTGCAGGCGGCGATGAATCGCCGCCGGCCAAGCGGGTTCCTTGTCGCTCATGGCCGTGACTGCTGACACGTGTCGATGCTCCTTGCTCGAAGTCGCGCAAAACCCTGGGTTCGCAGACCCCGGTCATCAAAGCCGCGGGATGTGCCTGTTGCAACTATGGACGCATGGGGAGCCTTGCGTCACTGTGCGATGATCTGACATTTCGCGATGAGGCCCCAGCGTGGCCGAGCCATCTTCCTCCGACGGCAGTGCCGTCCTCGACCGACTCTTCGCGGTGATCGAAAGCCGCCGGCACGCCGATCCCGTGAGTTCGCATACGGCGAAGCTGTTTGCGAAAGGCACGCGCAAGATCGCGCAGAAAGTCGGCGAGGAGGCGGTCGAGCTGGTGATCGAGGCGGTGCGCGGCAAACGCGAGCGCATCATCGAGGAGAGCGCCGATCTCATGTATCACCTGATGGTGCTGTGGGCGGATGCGCATGTCAGGCCGCAGGACATCTGGGAAGAACTCAAGCGGCGCGAAGGCATGTCGGGTCTCGCCGAGAAAGCGGCCCGCGAAGAGGATTGACGACGATGGCCTATGACGACGGCAATGTGTTCGCCCGGATCCTGCGCGGCGAGATCCCGTGCAAGAAGCTCTACGAGGATGAACATGTCCTCGCCTTCCACGACATCCAGCCGCAGGCGCCGGTCCATGTGCTCGTGATTCCCAGGGGCGCGTATGTGTCGTGGGACGATTTCCACGCCAAGGCGAGCGACGTCGAGCAGGCCGCGCTGTCGCGCGCCGTCGGCAAGGTGGCGCGGATGACAGGTGTGGGCGAGACCGGTTACCGGGTCATCTCCAATTGCGGGAAGCATGGGCACCAGGACGTGCAGCATCTCCACGTCCACGTGCTCGGAGGGCATCCGCTCGGCCGCATGCTCGCGAAGGCGGAGTGAGCCGGGACGGTTCCGCCATCGGGTAGATGGGGTTCGAACGGCAATCCGGTTTGGCCTAACCTGAGATCCACGAAATCCGTGGCTCGGCCACGTCGTGGAGTCGAACACGCATGCAATGCCCGAGCTGCAGCGGCGATAATCCTGTGCAAGCCGGATTCTGCGCGCATTGCGGGACCGGTCTGCAGCTCTTCTGCGCGGTCTGCAGCACGCCGCAGCAGCCGCATTTCAGATTCTGCTCGGGTTGCGGGATCAGGCTCGAGGCGGGCACACCCGACACGCCGGGAACGCTGATCGCGGTTGCGCCCAACATCGAGGGCGAACGGCGCCATGTCAGCGTCATGTTCGCCGACATGGCAGGCTCGCTCGAGTTGATCCGTGATCGCGATCCGGAAGAGGCGCGCGTGATTTTCGACCGGGTCGTCGATGCGCTGACTGCCGCCATCCATCGGCACAAGGGCACGGTGAACCGCGTCATGGGCGATGGCGTGGTGGCGCTGTTCGGTGCGCCGACCGCGCTGGAACATCACGCGGTGCATGCATGTCGCGCCGCGTTCGATGTGCTTGAAACCGTGCAGGCGATGCGCGAGCGGTCCATCGCGGAGGATGGCGCCGAGCTGCGCGTGCATATCGGGATCGATACCGGCGAAGTCGTGGTGCGCTCCGTGACGACCGATCTGCACACCGAATACGACGCCGTCGGGCGCACCGTGCACATCGCGGTGCGGCTGCAGGCGCTGGCACCCGCAGGGGCGACGCGCATCTCCGCTGAAACGGCGAATGCGGTCGGGCAGTTCCTGACGGTGCGCTCGCTCGGCCATATGCCGATCAAGGGGCTCGATCGCGAACTCGAGATCTTCGAGCCCATCGCCGCCGGCACGGTGTCGCGCTTCGACGTGTCGAAGCAGCGCGGATTGACGCGGTTCGTGGGCCGTACGCGCGAGATCCACGCACTGAGCATGGCGGCGCAGCGCGCGCGCGACGGGGTCGGCGAGATCTGGGCCGTGAGCGGCGAACCCGGCACCGGCAAGACGCGGCTTCTGCACGAATTCTGTCGTGGTGCTGCGGAGGATGGTTGGATCGTGCTCGGCGCCGAATGCGCGCAGCAGGGCGCCGCGGCGGGGCTCGGACCGGTGATCCAGCTGCTGCGCGCGCATTTCGCGATCAACGATGCGCAATCGCGCGAAGAGATCATCGCCGCGGTCGGCGTCGGGTTGGCCGATCAAGGCGATGCCCGGTTCGTCGCCAGTGCGGCGCTCTCGCTGCTCGGCATGCCCGTGGAGGAGCCCGGCTGGCTGGCGGCCGATGCGCCAACCCGCCGGCGTGCGGTGGCCGAGATCCTGTGCTCGCTGCTGCTGCCCCTGTCACGGCGCAAGCCGGTGATGCTCATCATCGAGGATCTGCAGTGGATCGATGAGGAATCGGCGACGATTCTCGACAATCTCGTCCGGCAACTTCCGCTTGGCCGAATTCTGGCTCTGGTCAATTTCCGCCCGGAGTATCGCAATCGCTGGCGTCGCCAGGCCCATGTCCACGATATCGCGCTGGATCCGCTCGCACCCGAACCGGCGCGCGCGCTGCTCGATGATCTTCTCGTGGACGAAACCGGCCTGCGCGAGGTGAAGGAGATGCTGCTCACGCGCACGGGCGGCAATCCATTGT
>JANNTF010000401.1:0-5913 GCA_031403455.1 Alphaproteobacteria bacterium
CGATCTCCTGATGGGCGGCAGGCGCTGAGCCGATCTTCCGCGATCCGGATATTCCAACCTCGCCGCTTGGAGGCGCAAGCATGCTGCTCGATCTGCCGACTGCCGCCCGCTACAACCAATGGGCCAATCAACGTCTCTACGCGGTCTGCGCACTGCTCTCGGACGAGGGCCGCAAGCGCGACCGGCACGCCTTCTTCAAGTCGATCCACAACACGCTCAACCACATACTCCTCGCCGATCTGATCTATCGCGAGCGCCTGGAGAAGAAGCCGACGAGCTTCACGCGCCTCGACCTCGTGCTCCACGACGACTTCGCCGCGCTGCGCGCCGCGCATGCGGAGCAGGACCGCTGGTATGTCGACTACGGCGACCGGCTCGACCCCAAGGCGCTTGACGGCACGCTGTCCTTCGACACCGTCGAGACGCGCGAGCATTTCAGCCTGCCGCTGCGGCGCTGCCTGACCAATCTGTTCCAGCATCAGATCCATCACCGCGGTCAGGTGCACAACATACTCTCCGAAGCCGGCGTGCCGCCGCCGCCGCTCGACTTCGTCAACTTTTCGGCGGGCGGGTAGGGCGTCGCCGCGATCGTCGCCGGTGGACCACACGATCATCATCGGCGCGGGGCAGGCGGGTCTCGCGACCAGCTACTGGCTCACGCGCCACGGCATCGCGCATCAAGTGCTGGAGCGTGCGCGGCTCGGCAACGCCTGGCGCAGCGAGCGGTGGGATTCCTTCTGCCTGGTGACGCCGAACTGGAGCATCACGTTGCCCGGCGCGTCCTATGCCGGCGCAGATCCCGGCGGCTTCATGCTGCGCGACGACTACGTCGCGCATCTCGACTCCTGGGCCAGGCGCTTCGGCGCGCCGGTACGCGAGGGCGTCGCGGTCAGCCGTCTGTCGGGACGGCCCGGCGCGTTTCGCGTCGCGACAGCGGACGGCGTGCACGAGGCCGCGAACGTCGTCGTCGCGACCAGCACCTATCAGGCGCCACGCATTCCGGCGATTTCGGCGCAGGCGCCGAAGCATCTTCGCCAACTCGATGCGAGCGCCTATCGCAATCCAGCCGCGCTGCCGGCGGGCGGCGTGCTCGTCGTCGGATCGGGCCAGACGGGTTGCCAGCTCGCCGAGGAGCTTCGCGAGGCGGGGCGCTCAACTTTTCTTTGCGTCGGCAAGGCCGGGCGCTTGCCGCGGCGCTATCGCGGGCGCGACTGCATCGAGTGGCAGCGCGACATGGGCTATCTCGATCGCACGCCGGACATGCTCGAGGATCCGTCGCATCGCTTCCGCGGCGATCCGCATCTCTCCGGCAAGAATGGCGGCCATACGCTCAGCCTCCATGCGTTCCATCGCGCGGGGATCGTGCTGCTCGGCGGCTTGCGCGGCTTCGACGGCGCACGCGCGATCCTCGCAGCGGATCTCGTCGCGAACATGCGCTACGCCGACGACTTCGCACGCAACCTGATGGCGGCGATGGGTCGGTACATCGCGCAGGCGGGCATCGTCGCGCCGCCGGCCTCGCCCGAGGAGCTTGCGGGCGAGCCGGATGCGGAATGGTCGGTGCCGATGCGCGAGACTCTCGACCTTGACCAGGCGGGGATCACGACGATCATCTGGGCGACGGGGTTTCGCTTCGACTTCTCCTGGATCGAGTTCCCCGTGCTCGACGCGGCGCGCTATCCGCGCACGGCGCGCGGCGTCACGGACGTGCCCGGCCTCTACTTCATGGGCCTGAATTGGATGCACAAGCGAAAATCGGGAATCATCTACGGCGTCGGTGAGGACGCGGCGTGGATCACCGACCACATCGCGGCGCGACGATAGCGGCGGCGAGATCGCGAGCGGCGGATGCGGCCGCTCGCGACCCAAGAAGTTTCAGTTGGTCTTGCGCAAGCCGAGCACCTGGTCGACCAGCCCCTTATCCCACGAGCCCTTGGCTTCGAGATCGCGCGCGATGGTGACCGCCTTCTTGTGCCAATCGCTGACGTCGAAATCGACGATGGTGACGCCTTGAGTGCGCAGCATCTTCTGCTCGTCATCCCAGAACGACAGCACGTTCTTGGTGTAGACCGCGCCGGCCTCGGTATTGGCGTCCTCGAGCACCTTGCGCTCGACGGGCGTCAACCCCTGCCAGATCTTCTCCGCGATCGTCATGTAGACGACCTGATGGCGATGCCGCGTGAGCGCGAGGAACTTCGCGCTCTCATGGAATTTGAAGGGCACGACGAAATCGGCCGGCAGCTCGATCGCCTTGACCAGGCCCTGGCGGATGGCGAGCTGCGCTTCCTGCCACGGGATCGGATTGACGCTGGCGCCCGCGCCTTCCGGCCCCCAGACCAGCAGGTCGACCTCGTTGTTCGGCACACGCATCGACATGCCCTTGAGATCGGCCGTGGAGTTCACGGGGTCGCGGCTGAGCAGGATCTTGTACGGGCCCTGGTTCCATTCCGAGCCGCCGATGACGCGGATCTGCTTGGTCTTCAGGATCTCATCCTTCGCCTTCTCGTGCAGCGGGCTGCGGAAGAAGGTGAAGGCATGCTCGCGATCGGTGAAGATGAACGGCAGGCCGGCGAGATTCACGATCGGCGAGAATTTCGAATAGATGTCGAAGCCGAGCAGCGACATCTCGATCGAGCCGGCGCTCTGGCCGTCGATCACGTCATAGGGTCCGCCGAGCTGGTTCGAGGGGAAGAGCCGGATCTCCAGCGACTTGCCGCTCTTCTCCTCGACCAGGCGCTTGAACTCCTGCGTCGCCTTGCCCTGCATGGAGTCGAGCGGCACGTAAAGCGAGAGCTTGAGGGTCTTCGCCTCCGCGGCGTCGGGCGAGAGCAGCGCGCAGAGCGCCGCCGAGGCGATGGCTAGGCCGGTCACGATCAGTCGCTTCATCTTGGTTCTCCTCTTCATCGGTTGAGATGTCTGCGGTGCGCGGACTAGTCGAGCAGCAGGCGTGGCAGCCAGAGCACGGTCTCCGGGACCAGGGTGATCAGGGCGAGTCCCGCCACGAGCGGGACGAGGAACGGCGTCACGGCGCGCACGATCTCGTCGAAGGTGCATTCCGTGATGTCGCAGGCGACATAGAGCAGGATCCCCACGGGCGGCGTCACGGTTCCGATCATCAGATTGACCGTCATGAACACGCCGAGATGGACGAGGTCGATGCCGGCGGCGAGCGCGATCGGCTTCAGCACGGGAACGAGCAGGATCATGATGCCCAATCCCTCCAGCACGCAGCCCAGCAGCAGCAGCACGATGTTGAGGACGATCACCGTCAGCCACCAATTCTGGATCACGCCGCCGAGCAGCGCGATCAGCTGATCGGGCACTTGCTCGACGGTCACGATCCAGGAAAACAGCATGGCCGTGCTGACCACGAAGAGCGGGACGGCCGTGCCGATCACCGCCTCGCGGATCGACGCCAGGGTCTCGGCCAGCGTCAGTTCGCGATAGGCGACACCAAGGACCAAGGCATAGATCGCCGCCAGCGCCGCGGCCTCGGTCGGCGTGACGATGCCGGAGATCATGCCGCCAATGACGATCACCGGCGACAACAAGGGCCAGAAGGCGCGGCGAAAAGCGGTGATCCGCTGGTCCCAGCTGGCTTTCGGGAAGCGCGCCGGCCCGTGCTTCTCGACCGTGAAGTAGATGAAGATCATCAGCGCGCCGCCGATGATCAGGCCGGGCACCACGCCGCCCACGAACAGCCGCGCGACCGAGACTTCCGCGAGCTCGGCGTAGATGATCATCATGAAGCTCGGCGGGATGATCGGGCCGATGACCGCGCTGGCGATCGTCACCGCCCCGGCATAGGCGGGCTTGTAGCCGGCCTCGCGCATCGCATGGATCTCGACGCGGCCGAGGCCCGCCGCATCGCCCAGCGCGGTGCCGGTCATGCCGGAGAAGATGATCGATCCCAGCACGTTCACCTGCGCGAGCCCGCCCTTGATGTGGCCGACCAGGGCATGCGCGAAATCGAAGATGCGCTGCGTGATACCGAAGCTGTTCATCAGCGCGCTCGCCAGTACGAAAAACGCGACGGCCGCGTAGAGATAGCTCTGCATCGAGCCGGCCACGCGCCCGAAGATGATCGAGAGATTGGCGGTCTCCGCGACCAGCAGATAGAGCAGCGACGCCAGGCCCATGCAAAACGCGATCGGCACCCCGATCGCGAGCAGGATGAAGAAGGCGCTGACGAAGATCGTGAACTCGGTCGTCATGCGCGTCGCCGCCAGAATGCGAGAAGACGTTCGACGCTGGTGAGCGCGATCGCGATATAGGCGAGCGGCACCATCAGACTCGAGAGATTCGCCGGCAAGCCGAGCACCGGCGTCTTGCGCGAAAACAGGATCGGCTGGTACTTCGCCGCCTGCCACAGCAGCACGAGCGCGAAGGCGAGCACCGCGAGTTCGCCCAGCGCGACCAGCCAGCGCCGCGGCGCGCCATCGGCACGCAGCTTGTCGAGCAAGAGCGTGATCGCGATCTGCCGGTGATTGCGATAGAGCCAGGAGCCGCCCGCGAAGACGATGACGACCAGGAACGCCTCGGTCACTTCGATGATCCAGGCGGGGTAGCGCGCGAAGAGATAGCGCGCGGCGATGGCGTAGCCGTTGAAAGCGAGCAGCAGGATCATCGCGGCGCTCGCGACGGCCATCTCGGCGCTCGCAAGCCAAGCATTGATCCGAGCCAATACGCTGGGGCGATCCGTGCGGCCCGTCGCTGCGCTCTGTTCCAATTCTTCCCCACCAGACTCCCGCTGCGCATTCCCGATGAAATCCGCTGGACTGTCAATGCCGACGCAGGCGTAGCGAGTTTCAGGTGACGCTGCGCGTGGGAGCTTGCACAATCCGCGCTGCGATTGGGGCATCGAGGGGGGCGAGCGATGGGTTTGAAGGAAGAGCTGAAGCGTAAGGACAAGGTCTCGCAGATCGTCAGCGTGCATAATCCGCTGGCGGCGAAGATCGCCAACGACTTCAAGTTCGATTGGGTGAGCGTCGGCGGTTACAACACCTCGGGCTCCAATCTCGGCATTCCCGATGTCGGCCTGCTGACGCTGACCGAGCAGGTCGAGATGGTGCGCAAAATCGCCGAGGTGACGACCGCGCCGCTGCTCGCCGACGGCGACGACGGCTATGGCAACTACCTCAACGTCATGCGCCTGGTGCGCGAGATGGAGAAGGCCGGCGCCAGCGCGATCCACATGGAAGATCAGGTCTTCCCCAAGAAATGCGGTCACATGGAGGGCAAGCGCGTCGTGCCGCAGCGCGACTTCGTGGCGAAGATCAAGGCCTTCGTCGACACGCGCAAATCCGAGGATTTCCTGCTCTTCGCGCGCACCGATGCGATCGCGGTCGGCGGCTTCCAGGACGCGATCGACCGCGGCAATGCGTATCTCGAGGCCGGCGCCGACGTGATCTTCGTCGAGGCGCCGACGACGATGGAGCAGGTCGAGAAGCTGCCGAAGCTGATCCCCGGCCCGCTGCTCTACAACTGGGTCTGGAAAGGCAAGTCGCCGCTGGTGCCGCGCGAGCAGCTGCTCAAGCTCGGCTACCGCTTCTTCCTCCAGGCCGATGTGCTCTACGCCGTGTCCTACGCGCTGCGGCACTACTACTCCGAGCTCAAGTCTACCGGGACCTACGGCACGGCCGCCGAGCGCATGATCTCTTTCGACGAGTTCAACACGCTGATCGGCCTCGACGCGATCATCGCCGCGGAAAACAAATACGAGCCGCGTTGAGCGCGGAGGGGAATCGCACATGGTCGCATTCATCGGTGTCGACGTCGGCGGCACCTTTACCGATTTCTCGGTCAGCCTGTCCGAAGGGCGCGAGATCCTGCACAAGGTGGCGTCGACGCCCGGCGAGCCCGTCCGCGCGATCATCGAATGGCTGAAGCAGATCCTCGCGCGCTGCATCGTGG
>JANNTF010000402.1:0-4974 GCA_031403455.1 Alphaproteobacteria bacterium
GAATTCGCCTCGGGGGAGGATTTCACGATGACGTGGAAAAAACTCGCAGCAATCCGTTTTCTCGCAGCGATGCTCGCGCTGAGCTTCCTGGTGTTCCTGGGTGCCGGCAACGGTTTCGCCCAGACGCCGAAAAGAGGGGGCACGCTGAACGTCGGATTGCATATCGACCTGCTCCACTATGATTGGCAGGCCACGGTCGCGCATCCGTTTCCGCACGTGATGGGCCACGTGTTCGAAGGACTGACCGGCTTCGGCAAGGATTTCAGCGCCGTTCCCGAACTGGCTGAGTCGATCGACGCGACGCCGGATGGTCGTCAGTGGACCTTCAAGCTGCGCGAAGGCGTTCTGTTCCATAACGGCAAGGAGATGACTGCTGAGGACGTGCAGGCATCGATCGAGCGGTGGCGCAAGGTCGGGCCGAAGGGAACGATTCTCAAGAACCTCGATCGCTATGAGATCGTCGGCAGGCACGTGCTGCGGATGCACTTCAAGGAGCCGATGGGACGCTTCTTGCTGCTCGCATTCGGCTCGGACGAGAACAAGGCGATCATCATGCCGAAGGAGATCGCGGAGAAATATCCCGAGGCGACGAAGATTCCGAAGAACGAGGTCGTGGGCACCGGCCCGTTCCAGTTCGTCGAGCACAAGCCCGATCAGTTCGTCCGGCTGAAGCGCTTCGACAAGTACAAGGCGCGCAACGATGCGGCGAATTATCAGAGCGGCCGCAAGGTCGTCTGGGTGGACGAAGTCTTGTTCTGGGTCGTCGAGCAGAACACGACGCGCATCGCCGGCATCGAGACCGGCGAGTACGACATCATCACCGATATCCCGGACACCGAGTTCGATCGCCTACGATCGGTGAAGGGCGTGACGCCGGTGAAGAACGGACCCGGCCTGTTGCTCTACATGATGTTCAATCACAAGAAGGGGCCGACGGCGAACATCAACATCCGCAAGGCGATCCAGGCCGCGATCGATCCCAACGAGCTGATCGCATCCGTGGTCTCGAATCAGCAATTCGGCTTGGTCAACCCGAGCTTCTTTCCGCCTGAGAGCCCCTATAACAACGCCGAGCGCGCCGAGATGTATGGCCGTGCCGACATCAACAAGGCGAGGGAGTTCTTGAAGCAAGCCGGCTACGCCAACGAGGAACTCAAGCTGCAGGTGATCGCGCAGAACAGCATCTATGTGCGCGTCCTGACGGCCGCCGCGGAGCAGCTGAAGCGGGCCGGCATGAACGCCGTGGTCGTGAAGCTCGACCGCGCCACCTGGCAGGCCAAGCGCCGCGACGGCGATTACCTCAACATGTACAATTCCGGCGGCTATTGGTTCGATCCGTCGCTCTACGAGCCCGAGTTCAACGGCACATTTCCGTCAAGGGACGTCGCGTTCTACAGCCCGGAGGTCGAGAAGGTATTCGAGGGCCTCGCCCGCGAGACAACGTTCGAGAGCCGCTTCGCGCTGGGCAAGGAGCTCCAGCGTCTGTTCTACGATCAGGTTGCAACCCTGAACCTCGGCTATGTCTACCGGCTGACTGCCAAACGCGATCACGTGGTCGACCCCGACGGTAATCTGGCGCTCGGAAATCTCACGCTGCACGGGGTCTGGCTCAACAAGTAGATGGGGCGCCGCGCCAGGGGCTGGAGGGCGGCGACCGGGTCGAGCCCCCCTCCCCGTGGAGCGTGTGGCCCGCATCAGCGTCTGGAACGACGAACCTGCAGGCGACTGCGATGTGGACATATATCTTCCGGCGACTCCTCGCATTCGTTCCGACAGTGTTCATCTCGGTCACGTTGATCTTTGTTTTCACGCGGTTATTGCCGGGCAATCCGGTCTGGGCATTGATCGGGGACCAGTCGGTATCCGCTGAGAAGATCGACGAGGTCGTTCGGCAGATGGGCTATGACCGGCCGATCTTGGTGCAGTACCTCGAATGGCTGCCGAAGGTCTTCGTGGGCGATTTCGGCTATTCGGTGTTCTACAAGGAGGCCGTCTTCGACGTGATCGTGGGGCGGTTCCCGGTCACATTCAACCTCGCGATCCTGTCGTTGATCGTCACCATCATCGTCGCGGTCCCGATCGGCATCCTGTCGGCGACGCGCCAGAATTCCTGGATCGACAATTTCAGCATGGCGACGACGACGATCTGGATCTCCTTGCCCTCGTTCTGGCTCGGTTTCCTGTTCATCATCTTCTTCAGTGTCGTGCTGCGGTGGTTTCCTTCGTCGGGCTACCGCGAGATGTCGTTTGGTTTCGATGCCTGGCTCAGCCGGCTCGTACTGCCCGTGCTCTCTTTGAGCCTCGCCCACATTGCATTGCTGGTGCGCATGACCCGATCCAGCATGCTCGACGTGCTGGGCAACGAGTACATCGTCACCGCGCGGGCGAAAGGGCTCTCCGAGCACAAAGTCGTCTACAAGCACGCGCTGCGCAACGCGTTCGTTTCGATCATCACCGTCATCGGGCTGATCTTCGCGCTCAACCTGGGCGGTTCGATCATCATCGAGAATGTGTACGCTCTGCCCGGGCTCGGACAACTCGTCGCAACCGCGGCGCTGCGGCGCGACTATGCGATCATCGAAGGCAGCATGCTCTATTTCATCCTCGTCGCGCTCCTCGTCAATCTGGCGATCGACATCTCCTACACCTTGATCAATCCGCGGATCCGCTATGGATGACAACAGGGTCGCGGGCCTGCCCGAATCCGGAGCGACAGCCCGTTCGAAATCGGCCCGCTGGTACCGAACCCTGCGCCTCGTGTTCCGCAATCGGTTGTTCGCCGTCGGCGTGTTGATCCTCTTGCCATTGATCTTCATGGCAGTCGGCGTTTCGTCGCTGACGAGTTACGACCCGACGACGATCAACACGGCGATCAAGCTTCAAGCACCGTCATGGAACCACCCCTTTGGCACCGACGAGTATGGCCGCGATCTATTCGCGCGCGTCCTGCACGGATCCCAGATTTCCTTGCGGGTGGCGGCTGCGGCCACGGTCGTGATGGCCATACTCGGAATTGTCCTCGGATGCCTGGCAGGATTCTATCGATCTGCCGACGCGGTGATCAGCCGCATCGGCGACGCGCTGCTCAACTTTCCGGGGCTCATCGTTGGCATCATGGTCATGGCCGCCTTGGGCCAATCGGAGCGCAATGTCGTTCTCTCGATGGTGATCATGTATACGCCGCGGATCGTGCGTGTCGTGCGCGCGTCCGTGATCGAAGTGAAGACGATCGATTTCGTGGATGCCGCGCGCGTGATCGGCGCGAGCGACCTGCGAATACTCGCGAGCGACATCCTGCCGCACACGATCGCGCCCCTCGTGGTACAGGTGACCTTTGGATTTGCTTGGGCAATCCTGGTCGAATCCGGCCTCAGCTTTCTCGGCCTCGGGACGCCGCCGCCCGCTCCGAGCTGGGGGAACATCATCAGCGACGGGCGCGAGTTCATTCGCACGGCTCCGTGGATCATGGTGTTTCCGGGTCTCATGATCTCGCTCGCGGTGATGGGCCTCAATCTGATGGGCGACGGCTTGCGCGACATCCTCGACCCGAAACTGCGCAATGCCGCGCGCCGGATAGAGACGTCCGTTGGATAGGCCATCGCACGACCACGTCGCGGCATCCGACGGCGCTTCGCCGCTCATGCGGATCAAGGGCCTCCGCACCCATTTTCATACCGAAGCCGGAGTCGTGAAGGCAGTCGATGGCGTGAGCTTGACCGTCAATCAGGGCGAGATCCTGGCGGTCGTCGGGGAATCCGGCTGTGGCAAGACGATGATGGCGCGGTCGATACTCAGGCTCGTGCCTCATCCGGGGAGGATCGTCGCGGGAGAGATCTGGCTGGACGACCAGGATCTGATGAAGCTCGGCGATCGCGAGATGAACGCGGTCCGTGGCGATGCCATCACGATGGTGTTCCAGGAACCGATGGCCAGCCTGAACCCGGTCTTCACGGTCGGCAACCAGATCGCCGAAGTGCTGGCGGCGCACCGGCCGGAGATGTCGCGAGGCGAGCGAGATCGACGCGTCAACGAGCTGATGGCGGCCGTGGGCATCGCTTCACCTGACCAGCGGATGGGTGCCTATCCCCACCAGCTCTCGGGCGGCATGCGTCAGCGCGTGATGATCGCCATGGCGCTTGCCTGCGGCGGGACTCGTCTGCTGATCGCCGACGAGCCGACGACCGCGCTCGATGTCACGATCCAGGCTCAAATCCTGGAGCTGTTTCAGCAGCTCCAAAAGAGCATTGGCATGTCGGTGATGCTGATCACGCACGACCTCGGCGTCGTCGCCGAGATCGCAAACCGGGTTGCGGTGATGTACGCCGGCAGCATCGTCGAATACACCGATGTCGACAGCCTGTTCGAGAGCGCGGGTCACCCCTACACGATGGGGCTGCTGCGGTCCTTGCCGCAGCGAAAAAATGCCGCGCGCAAGGCGCCGCTCTACGCCATCCCGGGCAGCGTTCCGAACCTGCTGGAGCTGCGGCCCGGCTGCAAATTCCAATCGCGCTGCGCTTACGCTCTCGCAGCGATCTGCGGCGGCGAAGAACCTCCGCTCGAAGAGATCTCGGCCGGGCACTGGGTGCGATGCCGGAGGATCGAACACGTCCGTGCCGATCCGAGAGCGGAGGCATCGCGCTGACCGTGTCCCCAGAACCGTCGCGCGCGGAAGAACCGCTCTTCGCCGTTCGCAATCTGACGAAGCATTTCCCCATCCGGAAAGGCTTGCTTCAGCACGTGGTCGCTCGCGTGCACGCCGTCGACGGCGTGAGTTTCGACATCACGCGCGGACAGACATTCGGCCTCGTCGGTGAATCGGGATGCGGGAAGACGACCACGGCTCGGCTCATCCTGCAGCTCGACCGTGCGGATTCCGGGCGATTGATCCTGGAAGGCAAGGACGTGCTCGGCGTCACGCGTGCCGAGCTGCGGTCCTACCGACGCGACGTTCAGATGGTGTTTCAGGATCCCTAC
>JANNTF010000403.1:0-1720 GCA_031403455.1 Alphaproteobacteria bacterium
CCCGTTCGACTGCCGCGAGCAGCCGCGTCCCGTCGGCATCGATTCCACCACCGGCGCCGGCGCGCACGATGCGCAGCTCGAGATCGCCGAGTTCCGGCGTGCGCTCGCGGATCCGCGCCAACGCCTGCTCCGCGAGTTCCCGCCGCTTGCCGATGCTCTGGCTCTTGGACTCGTCGATCACCACGACGCCGATATCCGGCAGGCCGCGACGCTCTTCCACCACGATCAGCGGATTGGCGAGTGCCGTCACGAGGCCGGCGATCGCCAGCGCGCGCCACCACACGCCGCGCGCGCGCGCCGCCAGCGTGAAGCCGAGCAAGGCGAGGCCGATCACCGCGAGGAGCGCGATCATCCACCACGGGACGATGGGCGCGAAGGCGATGGAGAAATCGTTGCTCATCGACGCATCCGTTCGAGGATCGATTGCACGTGCACCTGATCGCCCTTGTAGTTGCCGGTCAGCGCGTACATCGCGACGTTGACGCCGAAGCGGATCGCGAACTCGCGTTGCGTCTCGCCGCCGGGAACGGCGGCATAGAGCGGGCGGCCCTGCCGATCGGTGGCCCAGGCCGCCGCCCAATCATGGGCGCCGATGATCACCGAGGACACGCCGTCATTGGCGGCGCGCTCGTCGCTTTCCACCCACACCGGCGCGCCGACGTAGCGGCCGGGAAATTCGGTGAGCAGGTAGAAGGCTTTGGTCAGCACATGGCTCTGCGGGATCGGCGCGAGCGGCGGCAGATCGAGGCCGCGCAGAATGTCGCGCAGCCGCTGACTCGCGGGGCTGCCGCCGGTGCCGGGGCGCCCGAGCTCGACCTCGCGCGTGTCGAACATGATCATGCCGCCGGTCTTGAGGAAGCGCTGCGCGCGTGCGATGGCGGCGGCGCTCGGGCGCGGCCCTTCGGCGGCGATCGGCAAATAGACCAGCGGAAAGAAGGCGAGTTCGTCCTGCTCCAGATCGATCTCGACCGGAGGTCCGGGATCGATCGCCGTGCGGCGGCTGAGCACCGCGCCAAGGCCGACGAGGCCGGCGCGCGCGATCTCGTCGACCTCGGCGACGCCGGAGCGGACATACCCCAGATGCGTCGAGAGCGTCGCGATGGTCGCGGCTTCATCTTCGCGGTCGCGCCGCGGCGTCGCGGATTGTGCGTGCAGCGTCTCGCTGGTCAGCACCATGACTCCAAGCGCCAGCAGCGCCGCGGTGCTGGCCGCGCGCGTCGGTCGCCAGCTCATGCCGCGCAGCCATAGGCTGACCGCGAGATCGAGCAGCAGGAGGGCGAGGGCGGCAAGCAGCAGCCACGGCTTGGCGTCGATCTCACGTTCGGCGGCATAGGTCCCGGGCTCGGCGCCGCTGGGCAGCCCGGCGATCGGCGCGAAGGCCGCGAGATTGGCCGAGAGGTTGAGCGCGCGGCGCGCGGTCTCGCTGCCGTACCAGCCCGGCGGGTGGCGCGCGCTTGCGGCGGTCGCCCCGACATCGATCAGGTCGATCGCCGTCGCGCTCGGTGGCGGCGCGTCGAGATGCCCGAAACCGTCGAGCGATGCGACCGGCGGCAGCACGCCCGTGCCGCCTTCGCCGACGATGCCTTGGCTCAGCGACACGATACGCTGCAGCATCTCGACGAAGAGGCCGGACAGGGCCAGCGACGACCACTCCGGATTGGCGGTGGTGTGGACCAGGACGACCCAGCCTTCGCCGCGGCGATCCGCGGTCACCAGCGGC
>JANNTF010000404.1:0-5389 GCA_031403455.1 Alphaproteobacteria bacterium
CAGGCAACGGACAAGTCACTCGTGGACGGAGCGACGGCGCTGATCCGCGACCGTATCCTCGACCTTTCCCTGCCGCCGGCCAAGGCGATCAACACCAAGGATCTCGCGCTGCAGCTGCAGCTCAGCAGAACACCCGTGCGCGAGGCGCTGAATCGGCTGGCGGCCGAGGGTCTCATCCGCATCGAGGCAAATCACGGCGTGTTCGTGCATCCCCTGGACGTGGATGAGATCAACCAGCTCATGGAGGCCAATCGGGTCGCGGAGCGCCTGTCGGGCTTCTACTGCAACTTCGACGATCCCGGTCTGCTCACCGACGTGATCGACATGCAGACCAAGCAGCGCGCGATGCTGAAAGCGCGGCGTTTCCTCGACGCGAGTTTCTGGAATGTCGGTTTCCGGACCCGCATCGCCCGCTCGTCGCGCAACCATCATATCGTCGATTTTCATCGCCGCGTTCTCAACCACACGCGGCGTCTGTCGTATCTGATCTACACGATGGAAGCGCGCGACCCGAGTCACTACAGCTCCCAGCTTGCGATGCTCCGCGGCCTGCATCGCGACATCGAACATGCCCTGCGCCGCGCCGACCGCGAACGCCTCGTCGCCGTCCTGACGGAGCAGGCGGAGATCATCCGCGAGCGCGTTGCGAACGTGATCTCCCGCAGCGGTGGCCGAGATTTTCCCCTCGCAACGACGCCCTCGGCGAAGGAGTCGAGAAAGCGGCGATGAGCGAAGGAACCATCATGTCCCGGGCGTCGATGTCCCTGCGACGCTGGTGGCGCAGCTGGAGCGCCTCGCGTTAGCGTGATGACGAGCAGTGTTGGAGCGACATGATGGCGGATGATCGAGGCGCGGGCGTGCGCATCGGGGTCGATATCGGCGGAACGTTCACCGATGTCGTGGTTGTGGACGAGGGGACGGGGCAGGTCCGGGTCGCGAAGGTGCCCACCGTGCCGGTGGATCCGTCGGCCGGATTCATGGATGGGCTGACCCAGGCGTTCGAGCGCTTCGCGATCGATCCCGCACGCGTCGTCTTCACCGTGCATGGCACGACGATCGCGACCAACACGATCATCCAGGGCACGGGCGCGCGCGCCGGGCTGATCACCAGCGCCGGCTTCAGCGACGTGCTGGAGATCGCCTATCAGACGCGGCCGGTGCTCTACGAGATCTTCTACGACAAGCTGAAGCCGCTGATCCCACGCCATCTCACGGCGGGCGTGCGCGAGCGCATCGGGCCCGACGGCGAGATCATCGTGGCCCTGGACGAGGCGGATGTCGCGGCGGCCGCGCGGCGCCTGCAGGCGGCCGGAGTCGAGGCGATCGCCGTGGCCTTCCTGCATTCCTATCGCGATCCGACGCATGAGCGCCGCGCCGCCGCGGTGATCCGCGAGGCGTGTCCGGGCCTGCCGGTCGTGCTGTCGTCGGACGTCTGTCCTGAGTATCGCGAGTATCCGCGCACGAGCACGACCGTGGTGAACGCCGTGCTGCTGCCGCGCGTGGGTCCCTATATCGCGCGGCTGGAGGAGCGGCTGGCGGCGGCGGGGTTGCGCAACGGCCTGCATCTGATGACGTCGAGCGGCGGCATCACGGCTTCGAATGTCGCGCGGCAATTCCCGGTGCATCTCGTGGAATCCGGCCCCGCCGCCGGCGTGATCGGCGCGGCCTTCGTCGCGCAGATGACGTCGCGGCCCGAGGCGTTCGGCAAGATCCTCTCGCTCGATATCGGCGGCACCACGGCCAAGGCGGCGCTGATCGCCGACGGCAAGCCCGCACTCGCCGACGAGTTCGAAGTCGGCGCCGCGGCGGTGCCGACGATGACCGCCAGCCGCGGCCAGGGCTATCCGGTGAAGACGCCGGTCATCAGCCTGATCGAGATCGGCGCCGGCGGCGGCAGCATCGCGCAGATCGATCCCGGCGGCGCATTGACCGTCGGCCCGGAGAGCGCGGGCGCGGATCCCGGCCCGGCCTGCTATGGCCGCGGCGGCGAGCGGCCGACGGTGACGGACGCCAATCTGGTGCTCGGGCGACTCAATCCCGCGTATTTCCTTGGTGGCGCGCTCAGCGTCGATCGTGCGCGCGCCGAGGCGGCTCTGCTGCGCGACATCGCCAAGCCGCTTGGCCTCGATCTGCGCGCGGCGGCGCGCGCCGTGATCGAGATCGCCAATGCCAAGATGGTCGCCGCGCTGCAATTCATCTCGATCCAGCGCGGCCTCGATCCGCGCGAGTACACGCTCGTGCCGTCGGGTGGTGCGGGGCCGATGCACGCGGTAGCGATCGCCGCGGCGCTGGGCGTTAAGACCGTGCTGGTGCCGCCGACGCCAGGCCTCAACTCCGCGCTCGGCCTGCTCGCCACCGACGTCAAGCATGACTTCGTGCGCACGCAGTTCACGCCGACGCGGAGCTGCGACCTGGCAAAGCTCGATGCCGTCCTCGGCGAGATGGCGACGACAGGCCGGCGACTGCTCGCGGAGGAGCGCGTCGATGCGGATCGCGTCGAGATCATCGAGGAGGCGGAACTCTGCTATGTCGGGCAGAGCTATCCGCTGCGCGTGCGCATTCCCGCCGATCGCAGCGCAGCGCTCGATTCGCTCGAAGCGGGATTCCACCAGGCGCATCGCGAGCTCTATGGCTTCGCGTCGCCGGACGAGGCGACGATGATCGTCAATCTGCGCGTGACCGCGCTCGGCAAAGTCGATCGGCCCGTCTTGCGGCAAGTGGCCTCAGGCGATCGCGATCCCGCGCAGGCGCTGAAGGGGAGACGGCGCGTCGTGTTCGCGGACGAGATCGATTGCCCGCTCTATGAACGCGATCGGCTCGATGCCGGCGACCTCGTGCACGGCCCGGCCATCATCGAACAGATGGACACCACGACGATTCTGCCGCCTGGCGCGACCGCCGAGGTCGATCCGAGCGGCTGCCTGATCATTCGCATCGACGCGACCTGAAGGAGCGACGCTGATGAGTCTCGCCATCGCCACGCCATCCCAAGCCGGCCTCGATCGGCTCGATATGGATCCGGTCACCTTCGAGGTCATGCGCAACGCGATCGTCAACGTGACCGAGGAGATGGCGCTCACCATCCGGCGCGCGGCCTATTCGACCAACATCAAGACGCGCGCCGATTTCTCCTGCGCCTTCTTCGACAACCAGCTGCGCTGCGTGGCGCAATCCTTCGCGCAGCCCGCCCATCTCGTCTCGATGGCGACGATCGCCCCGGTCGCGATCCGCGAATACGGAGCCGATTCCTTCGAGCCCGGCGATGCGCTGCTCGTGAACGACCCGCATCGCGGCGCCAGCCATCTCAACGACATCACCTGCCTCTCGCCGGTCTTCGTCGGCGGCAGGCGCGTGGGCTATCTCGCGAACATGGCGCATCACGTCGATGTCGGCGGCTCGTCGCCCGCCAGCCTCGGCGTCAATCGCGAGCTGTTCCAGGAAGGCATCATCCTGCCGCCGACGCGCATCGCCGTGCGCGGCAAGGTCGACGACAATGTCCTCAAGCTGATCCTCAGCAATATCCGAGCGCCTCGCGAGACCAATGGCGATCTGCGCGCGCAGCTCTCCGCCAATGTGGTCGGCGTGCGGCGCATGGAGGACCTCATCGCGCGCTACGGCCATGACCCGTTCGCGCATTTCTGCGACGAGCTGATCGCCTATACCGAGCGCTGGACGGAGCGCGATCTCGCCAAGCTGCCGCAAGGGAGTTGGGAGGCGGAAGCGTTCCGCGACGATGACGGCTTCAGCGACGAGCCGATCCGGCTGAAGGCGCGCGTCACGATCCATAACGGCCGCATGACGCTCGATCTCACGGGATCGACATCGCAGCGCGGCTCGCCGATCAACTGCACGCGCACCATGTCGGCCTGCGCTCTGGCCTTTGTGGCGCGCTCGCTGGTGTCGTCGGGACTGCCGGTGAACACGGGCTTCCTGTCGCGCCTCGCGGTGACCGGGCCCGACGGCATGGTGTGCACGGCGATGCGGCCCGCCGCCGTGGTCGGCGGCTGGGAGACCGGCCAGAAGCTCGCCGAGCTGATCTGGCTGGCGCTGCATCCCGCGATGCCGGATCGCGTGCCGGCGTCGGGCAAGGCGCTGATCGTGAATATCGGTTTCGGCGGCCAGGATCCGCGGCGCGGCGAATATTACTGCTACATGGAAACCATCGCGGGCGGCGGTGGTGCACGCGTCACCAAGGACGGCGCGATCGCCGTGCAGACCAATCTGCACAACACCGAGAATGCGCCGATCGAAGAAGTCGAGATGAACTATCCGATCCGTATCGCGCGCTACGAGCTGATCCAGGACAGCGGCGGGACCGGCAAGTTCCGCGGCGGTCTCGGCGTGCGGCGCGATTTCGAGTTTCCCTATGCGGAGTGCTCGTTCACGGTGATGTCCGACGGCAGGAAATTCGCGCCTTGGGGACTCGCGGGTGGCGCGCCGGGCGCTTGCGCCAGCTTCGTGCTCGATCCCGAGGGTGAGGCGCGCGACCTGCCCTCGAAGATCACCTTGACCGTGCCGAGGGGTGGTCGCGTCAGCGTGCGCACGCCGGGCGGCGGCGGGTTCGGTCCGGCGCGCGAGCGCGATGACAGGGCGATCCGCGACGACCTCGAGAACGGCTATCTGTCCAAGGGCGCCGCGGCGAAATTCTACGACCGGGCAGCGGAGTAGCGAGATGAACCCGAGCTATGATTTTGTGATCGTCGGCGCTGGCATCAGCGGTGCCGCGCTTGCCTATTACCTGAAGAAGAGCGGCATCGGGCGCGTGCTGCTGCTCGAGCGCGGCGAGCTGGCTTCCGGCGGCACCGGCAAGAGCGCGGCCATTGTGCGCCAGCATTACTCGACCCGGCTGATGGCGCGGCTCGCCAAGCGCTCGGTCGACATCTTCGGCACGATGCCGGGCGAACTTGGGGCTGACGGCGGTTATCGCCGCGCCGGCTATCTCTTCCTGTGCTCCCAGGACAATGCCGAGACGGCGAAGACGAATCTCGCGATGCAGCAGCAGGTCGGGATCAGGACATCCTGGCTCGCGGCGGACGAGATGGCGTCGCGCTTCGCCTGGCTCAACATGGACAAAATCGTCGGCGCCGGCTTCGAACCCGATGGCGGCTATGCCGATCCGATCCAGTCGGTCGAGGCCTATGTCGGCGCCTTCAAGAAGCTCGGCGGCGAGCTGCGCACGCGCATGCCGTGTCGCGCCATCCAGCGCGACGGCGATCGCGTCACCGGGATCGCGACGGATCATGGCGTGATCAATGCCGGCATCGTCGTCAATGCCGCCGGACCCTGGGCGCCCGCGCTGGCGCGGCTCGCCGGCGTGAAGCTCGAGATGCGCAGCATCCGCGAGCAGGACACGATCTGGGAGGGCCGCGCCGGTCGCGAGCTGCCGCCG
>JANNTF010000405.1:0-11587 GCA_031403455.1 Alphaproteobacteria bacterium
GCGGGCTCACCATCGTCGCCGGTGACGTCAACGGCGACGCCGTCGCCGATTTCGAGATCGAACTGATCCCCACGTTGACGCTGCAGGCGCGGGATTTCGTGTTCTGAGACTGGAGCGGGTTTCGCGATCCTGGGCGCGGCGCGCGCTCAGGTTCTCGCGATCTGTTTGGGCAGGAAGATCGTCAGCAATCCGATCGCCGGCAGGAAGGAGCAGACCAGGTAGACCGTCTCGAGGCTCGTGCGGTCGGCGAGCTCGCCCAGCGCGGCCGCGCCGATGCCGCCGAGACCGAAGGAGAAACCGAAGAACACGCCCGCGACCAGGCCCACGCGGCCGGGGAGCAGCTCTTGCGCATAGACCAGGATAGCCGAGAAGGACGAGGACATGATCAGGCCGATCACGAAGGCGAGCACGATCGTCGCCGCGAACCCGACATGGGGCAGGGCGATCGAGAAAGGCAGCGCGCCGAGGATCGACACCCAGATGATCGGCTGGCGCCCGATGCGGTCGCCCAGCCAGCCGCCGAGCAGGGCGCCGATCGGTGCGGAGACGAGGTAGACGAACAAGGCGATCTGCGCGGTTTCGACATCCACGCCGAACCGGCCCATCAGGTAGAACGTGAAATAGGAGTTGAGACTCGCCGAGTAGAAGGTCTTCGAGAAGATCAGCGTCACCAGCACGACCAGCGCCAGGGCGACGTGCGGGTTGCCGAGCTGAACGGAAAGCCGCACGGCCGGAGCGGCGCCAGGCGCACGCGGCGCTGGCCGGTTGCGCGCGTACCATCCGCCCACGCCGATCAGCACCGACATGCCGAGGAGCGCCGCAACCGAGAACCAGGCCACGCTGCGCTGGCCGTTCGGCACGACGATCAGCGCCGCGAGCAGCGGGCCGATCGCCGAGCCCGCGTTGCCGCCGACCTGGAACAGCGACTGCGCGAGGCCATGCCGGCCACCCGAGGCGAGACGCGCGACACGCGACGCCTCCGGGTGGAACACGGCCGAGCCCAGGCCCACCAGGCAGGCTGCGATCAGGATCGTGACATAGTCGTCGGCTTGGCTCAGCAGCAGCAGGCCGATGAGAGTCGAGCCCATCCCCGTCGCGAGCGAATAGGGCATCGGCTTGCGGTCGGTGACCATGCCGACGACCGGCTGGAACAGCGAGGCGGTGCATTGGAAGACGAGCGTGATCAGGCCGACCTGGCCAAAGTCGAGCCCGTGCGCGGCCTTGAGCACCGGATAGATCGCCGACAGCATCGACTGCATCAGGTCGTTGAGCAGGTGGCAGAGCGATAGCGAGAACACGACGGCGAAAGTCGCCGCGTGAGGAGTCGCTGCGTGATGCGCAACGGCGCGCGGAATCGCTGCGGCGCGCGCTGGGGCCGCGGCGGTGAGGCGGGGGCTTGTGTCGTCCATCGTCGGCGAATTCTTGGCCGCGGGGCGGTCGGCGTCGACGCGAAAACGCGCAACCCCGCCATGCGTGGGAGCGGCGGTCCGAGGAAGACGCCTTGTGCCCGTTGATGACGTGGCGTCGATCGTCGCGTCGTCGGCCGGCCGCCGCGGTGCGGCTTCGATTCTCGAGCGCGCACTCGCCATCAGCCGGCTTCCTTCGGCGATCTGGAGGACGACGGGCCGACAATCGCGGTCAGCGTCATCTCGGCACCCCCATTCAGGCGGCGATCCTTGCGCCTCGGGTATCGCGCCAGACCCGGCGCTCGGTCGGGAGTTGCGCGAAGCGGATCTGCGCGCCTGACGGTTAGACCCCCACGTACGTGACAGCGCCCGGTCTGGCGGTCGGGATGCACGAGAGCAACTCGGGCACGAGCGGCTGGAGATCCGAAAGACGGTTCGTGCGCGCCCGCAGGACGATGACTGCGATGACGAAGGCAGGAAGATTCTGCTGAAAGGATAGATTGCGATCGACAGTGACGAATACGTCGAACTGCTTCGCCGCCAGCCCAAGGAGTTCACCGTTTCGTATGATTGACCATCCCATCTGGCGTGTCGTCTTGACCTCGTGGCCGACGATGTCGCGCGAGAGCCGCCAGTCGACACATTCGTCGACGAGTATCTTCACGAAGCAGCAGCGACCAGGTGGTCCTTCGCTTGCTCAAGGAACTCGATGACCCGTTCTCGACTGACGGAAGGGAAGCCAACGAGGAATTCGTCAATGGAATCCCCTGCCTCCAGGTAGTCGAGGAGCGTCTGAACGGGTACCCGAGTGCCGGCGAAAACAGGGGTGCCCCCCATCACGTCGAGGCTGCAGGAAATCACTAGCTTGTCCATGGGGTCAGACTACTCCGAAGTTCGCGGCTCGGACAAATTGTGGGTCTAACGTCGCCATTGAGCCGCGCCGCTATGCGTCGGCTCAACTGGCTTGTTAAACCGCATGCTCACCATAGCTGCCGAAGATTGACTTTCGCCATGTCTGGACCCTCCGATGGCCAGTACTCGGGTTTATGCAATACCACTTTTCCCGGTGTATCCCCGTATGAATATGCAAAGGTGTCAGACTCGATCGTATGCAAGCTGTTAATGCATTGCTCCGCCCGTGACTGGAGTTGGTCAAATTCTTCTTGCACGTCTCGATTTAGGTGATGAAAATCATTTCGCCCATCGAAAATTGCGATGGCTGCTTCAAAAGCTAGGTGTGAAAGAAAGCCCTCTCTATTTAGTCGTTGGCATCGTTTCGGAACATCGCTTCCAGTGCGAACACTGTGATGCTCCGCCAGGAATCGCGACAGGGCTTCCACGTATGCTTGCGCGACGGAGATTGAGCCATAGAAAAAGCCTGCAACGTACATTCCGGCGCATTCTGACGCTGCTGCAGCGAACCATTGTGCGGGGATAATGTTTTGCAACTTCACCCGAGACGCCCGTTCGATGCGTTGAGGCAAAGACGCTTCAAAATGCGCGCGCATGTCTTGTTCGGTCATCTGATCGCGCTCGGCGCTTTTCATGCGGTTTAATGTAATTTAGACATCAACGTCTGTCCGTATAACACGGCGTGATGTATAATATAGGGTGGAGTAATTCCTGAGAGGCCTTTGCTGCCAGGTGGTTGGGTTTCTAGCCTGCGTCGATGTACAGCCATAACAAAACCTCCAAACCCTGCAAGCCGAAGCTGGTCTCGAAGCGCCGTCTGGATCAGCTGCGCGATCCGCGTGTTGTGTTTCGGCGACGATGAGGTCGAGACGAACCTCGCCGGCGTCGTGGCGGATATCGAGGTGGGGTTCGATTGTGGACTCACCACCCCGCGCGGCTTTGCCGCGCTGCCCCTCCTCGAGTCGAGGAGGGGCGACGAAGCGCCAGCGATCCAACGTAGCTTCTTCTTCGGCGCCGCAACGCTGGCTCGCTCACATCTCGAAGACGAACGACGCCACGTAGAGGATCAGGCCGATGTGAAACGCGATCAGGATCCAGAACGCGATGGGATTGTCGTCGCGTCGGACGTGGGCGATGGTCCGCCGGTACGAGCCGTCGCCGAATTTGAACGCGCCCGTCCGGAAGCCTCTGATCAGGCTCCACGAGAATGCCGCCACGGCAAGGACGACGAAGATGATCAGGGGGTTCATGTCACTCCTGGCGCGCTGCGTTCCATCCGGAACCGGAGCGGGTTTTCTTGTTGCGACGCTGATGAAGCTACTCGTCATGGGATCGCCCTGCCAACTCGCGCTGGCTGTGCGCGCATTTCGTCAGGCGAGCGGATCGCGAGGGCGCCGGCGGCTTGAAACTTCGCGGACACCTCCTGCTAAGTTCGAGGCGAAATAGCAGCGAGGTGAGGCGCACATGAAATTCATCGATTCCGATACGGACTTCCCGATCAGTTCCGCCGTGGTGCATTCCGGCAAGATGTTCGAGGCGGTCGTGACCGGCATTCCGGATGGGCAGCGTAAACCCGTGCCGGGCGGCGCCGGCGCCGAGATGCGCGAGGCGTTTCGCCAGCTCGACCTGCTGCTGGCGGAAGCCGGCATCGACCGCAAGGCGATCTGCACCGCGCGGCTCTATCTCCACGACGTGCTCGTGGATGTCGCCGCGGTCAATGTGGAATGGAAGGCGTATTTCGGCGCGCATCCGGTCGTGCGCCGTTGCTACGGCGTCGTGCTGCAATCGGGCATGAAAGTCGAAGCGGCATTCACCGCCGAGATCCCTTGAGCCAGCGCGGCAAAGGATGCACGCGATGAAGATCCGCGAGATCCGGGCAACGCCCGTCAATGTCGCCTATCGCGAGCCCGAGCGCTGGTCGCAGGGGTGCCGGTTCGGCATCACGTCGATCGTCGTCGAGATCGAGACGGATCAGGGGCTGGTCGGTCTCGGCGAGTCCGTGCCGTCGCCGTCGCCCGAGGTGACGCTCACCGCGATCCGCTCGGTGGTGCCGCAGCTGGTCGGTCAGGATCCGCGCGACGTCACGCGGCGCTGGCGTGATCTCCAGACCGTCGGTGGCTGGGGCGCCTTTCCGCATACCGGCAACGCGGCGCTGGCGGGACTCGAGATCGCCTGCTGGGACCTGATCGGCAAGTCGCTCGGCGTGCCCGTCCACGCGCTGTTCGGCGGCCGGGTCCGCGATCGCATCGAGTTCATGGCTTTCGTGCCCTATCATCCCAACACGCGGCGCATCGAGGAAGAAGCTCGCCGCTTCGCCGCCGAGGGCTATGGCACGCTCTACATCAAGGGCGGTTTCGGCGAGGCGGCGGATCTCGCGGCGATGGCAGCGATGCGGCGCGGCGGCGGCCCGGGTAAGCGCCTGCGCATCGATCCCAACGAGAATTGGAGCGCCGATGTCGCCGTGCGCATGGTTCATGCGCTGGCGAATTTCGACATCCAGTATATCGAGCAGCCGACGCGACTCGATCGGCTCGAGGAGTTGGCCGTCTTGCGGCGTCGTTCGCCGATCCCGATCGCGGCGAACCAGTCGAGCTGGCTCAACCACAACATCCTCGACATCGTCGCATCTGGGGCGGCCGACGTGGTGATGACCGATCCCTGGCAGGCGGGAGGTTTGCGCGCCTTCCACACGGCCGCCGGGCTTTGCGAGATCGCAGGCGTGCCGCTCGTCTATCACAGCTTCGCGCCGCTCTCGATCGCGACGCGCGCGGCGATGCAGGTGCTGGCCGCGAGCACCGCGTGCGACTACGCGCATCAGACCTATCATCAGATGCTCGTCGATGATGTGGTGCGCGAACCGGTCCGGCATCCCGGCGGCTTCGAGCCGGTCGACGACAAGCCCGGCATCGGCGCCGAACTCGATCCCGAGAAGATGCGCGCGGCGCACGAGCGCTACCGCGCGCAGGGCTATCTCAGCGCCTATGCGAAGGAAGACGACGGCAGCGTCTAACCGCGCGTGTCGGCCACCGCGACGCCGACCACGGGATCGCCGGGCTGCACATGCGGGCGGCGCTTGAGGACCACGACCCAGCCGTCGACAGGCGCGTGGAGCGCCTCTAGCACCCGGCCTTCGATGTCGATGATCTCGCCGAGCAGTTGGCCCTTGGTGACTTTCTCGCCCTGACGCGTCTTGTGGATGAAGAGCCCGGTTTTGCCGGCGATCTGCAGGTCAGTGTCGACATTGCCGCCGCTGACGATGCGCTGGGCTGGGCGAGACGGTGGCGGCGGCACACTTGAGGTATCGATCATGCCGAGCGCCCCGAGCACGCGCAGCACGCCCGCATAGTAGCGGTCGACAAAGACGGGATCGGTCGGCCCGGGGAGCGGCGCCTCGGTGTAGATCGCCGCGTCGATATCGCTGATCGTCCGGCCTGGCGCGCGCGTCTCGTGGCGCCAGATGAAATCGGCACCGAACGCTATCGCCGCGCGCGCGCCGAGACCCTTGCGGTCGCGGCCGTCATCAATGTACCCGACGAGATACGGGATGTCGTAGCTCTGGCCCGAAGTGTGGAGATCGATCAGCAGATCGGCGCCGGCCAGCACGCGGGTCTGCAGCGCGTGGGCGAGGCGCGACGTCGGCTTGCCCGCGGGATCGCCGGGGAAAACGCGGGCGAGATTGCCGCCGTCGAGCGGACTCACCCGCGTGTCGTTGAAGTAGGCGGCCTCGTGCACGATCGGCACGATCTCGAGCACGCCGGCAAGGAGGGCGAGGTCGGCGCCGGCGAGGCGATTGGCGGCGAGCACGCCCTCGGTCTCGTCACCATGGGTGCCGCCGAACACGACGACGCGCAGACCCGGCTTGCCGCTGTCGAGCGTGCATCGGTCGAAGCCCTGGTTCTCGGGCAGACTGATGCGCGACCGAGTCCAGTTGCTCATCGATGATCTCCGCGGCGGCTGTATGCCGCGCAAAACTAGCGCGGGCGGCGGAATGCCGGAAGGCCAACGAGGCGCCGGAACCGATTTCGGCCATACGCAATTCCGGATCTGGAACCGGTTTTCTTCCTGCTACAAGGGCGCCCGCCATGACGCCCCTTGCCACGTTTTCACCGCGCCTGAACCCGATCGCCGTGGAGCTGCGCGCGATGCTGACTCTCGCCGTGCCGTTGATCTTCACGCAGCTCGCGCAGATCTCGATCATGACGACGGACGTATTGATGATGGGCTGGCTTGGCAGCGCGGCGCTGGCGGCGGGCGCGCTGGGCGCGAATATCATCTTCGTGCAAGTGATGTTCGGCTTCGGGATCGTGATGGCGACGGCGCCGATGATGGCGCAGGCGCTGGGGGCCAAACGCCACGCGGTGCGCGAAGTGCGGCGAAGTTTTCGCCAGGGCGCCTGGGCTTCGATCGTGATCGGCCTCGGGATCTCGCTGGTTGTGCTGGAGACCGAGGCCTTGCTGCGCATGTTAGGCCAGGATTCCGTCATTTCGGCGCAGGCCGCCGATTACGCGCGTGCGCTCATCCCGGGGATCTTGCCGCTGTTGTTGTTCACGGTGCTGCGCCAGTTCACGTCGGCGCTGGAGCGGCCGCGCCCGGCGCTCGTCGTGCAGCTGGTCATGCTCGTGTTCAACGCCAGCGCCAATTATGTCCTGATCTTCGGCAAGCTCGGTTTCCCGGCGCTCGGCCTGGTCGGGGCCGGCCTCGCGACGTCGATCACGAACTGGCTGGGCCTGATCGCCTTGCTGGTTTGGGTGATGCGCGATCGGCGCATGCGGCGCTATCACCTGCTCGGCCGGTTCTGGCGCGCGGATTGGCCGCGCCTGGCGCAGATCTTCAAGCTCGGCCTGCCGATCTCGATCACCTTCGTGCTCGAGGTCGGGCTGTTCTCCGGCGCGGTCTACACGATGGGGATCATCGGCACGGCGGAGCTGGCGGCGCATCAGATCGCGATCCAGGTTGCGGCCACGACGTTCATGATTCCGCTCGGACTCGCGCAGGCGGCCACGGTGCGCGTCGGATTGCACGCCGGGGCCGGCGATGCGCGGGCCGTGCACCGCGCGGGCTGGACGGCGTTGTTTCTCGCGACCGGCTTCATGGCGATGATGGCGGTGACCATTGCGGCAGCGCGCCATCCGATCCTCGGCCTGTTCCTCGATGTCGACGATCCCGACAACCAGCGCACGATCGCCATCGGCGCGACGTTCCTGATCATCGCCGGCGTGTTCCAGATCTTCGACGGCGCGCAGGCCGTCGCGCTCGGCGCCTTGCGCGGCTTGAAGGACACGCGCGTGCCGATGCTCGTCACGGCGTTCGGCTACTGGGCGATCGGATTTCCGGTCGGGTTGCTGCTGGCGTTTCCCCTCGCGCTCGGCGGCGTCGGCGTGTGGTGGGGGCTGGCGATCGGGCTGATGGTGGTCGCGGTGCTGGCGACGTGGCGCTTCGCGCGCCGCGCGCAATCCGGCCTGCTCGAGGGCACGCGGTGATGGCGCGCACGCGGCTCGATGTGGCGCTGGTCGAGCGCGGGCTGGTCGAGAGCCAGGCCAAGGCCCAGGCGGTCATCCTCGCCGGGCTGGTGTTCAGCGATCAGCGCCGACTTGACAAGGCGGGCACAATGATCGCGGCGGATCAGCCGCTCGAGCTGCGCGGGCGCGAGCATCCCTGGGTTAGCCGCGGCGGGCTCAAGCTCGTCCAGGCGCTGGACGAGTTCGCGATCGATGTGCAAGGCGCGACCGCAATCGATATCGGCGCATCGACCGGCGGCTTCACCGACGTGCTGCTGACTCGTGGCGCGGCACGCGTCTACGCCGTCGATGTCGGTCATGGACAGCTCGCGTGGAAGCTGCGCCAGGATCCGCGCGTGGTCGTGCTCGAGAAGACCAACGCCCGGCATCTCACGCCGAGTCAGATACCCATGGTGATTGATCTCGTCGTGTGCGACGCCAGCTTCATCGGGCTTGAGGCGGTGTTGCCGACGGCACTCGCGCTGGCCAGACCGGAGGCAACGCTGGTCGCTCTGATCAAACCGCAATTCGAAGTCGGCGCGGCGCGCGTGGGCAAGGGCGGCGTGGTGCGCGATCCGGATTTGCATCGCGAGGTTTGCGACCGCATCGCCGCATGGCTGCCCCGGCAGGGTTGGCAGGTTGCCGGCGTCACGCCGAGCCCTATCCTGGGCCCGGAAGGCAACAAGGAATTCCTGATCGTCGCGAGCAAAACATGAACCCGACACCACTCGCGCCGCGCGATCTGTCGCTGATCATCAGCGGCGCGATGATCGCGATCTTCCTGGCCGCGCTCGACCAGACCATCGTAACGACGGCCCTGCCGTCGATCGTACGTGATCTCGGCGATGTCGCCTCCCTGTCGTGGGTCGTCACCGCCTATCTCGTGACGTCGATCTGCGCGACGGCGATCGCCGGCAAGCTCAGCGATGTCTATGGCCGGCGGCGCTTGATGCTCGCGGCGCTCGTGATCTTCATTGCGGCGTCCGTGCTCTGCGCGCTGGCCCAGAGCATGTCCGGCTTGATCGCCGCGCGCGCGATCAAGGGCATCGGCGGCGGCGCGCTCATGACCCTGGCGCAGACCGTGATCGCCGACGTTGTGAGCCCGCGCGAGCGCGGCCGCTACGCGGCGCATTTCTCCGGCATGTGGGCGCTGGCGTCGCTGCTCGGCCCGACGCTCGGCGGGCTGATCACCGAGTATCTCAGCTGGCATTGGATCTTCTGGATGAACCTGCCGCTCGGCATCGCGGCGCTCGTGACGGTCGATGGCGTCCTGCGCAAGCTGCCGGTGCGCCGCACGCCGAGCCGCATCGACGTGCCGAGCATGATCCTGTTGCCGATCGCGACCACCGCCGCGCTGATGGCGCTCTCCTGGGGCGGGGTCAGCTACGCCTGGCTCTCGCCGCAGGTGGGTGGCGCGCTCCTCCTCGCGAGTGTCGTGGGGTGGATCTTCTGGCGTCGCCAGCACCGTCTCGATGCGCCGATCTTCGCGCCGGCGTTCCTGCGCGACGCCGTGGTCGGTCGAGTCCTGCCGGCGATGTTCCTGGCCTTCGCCGGCTATCTCGCCTTGGCGGTGACGATGCCGGTATTCATCAAGCTCGTGCTGCAGCTGTCGCCGGGGAGTATCGGGTTGCTGATGATCCCCTTCACCTTCTCGACCACGATCACGGCCTATCTCGCGGGGCGCTATGTCCGTCGGACCGGCGATTACCGGCGGCCGCCCTTGCTCGGCTTTCCGCTCGCGATCGCCGGGTCGCTGGTGTTCGCGCTGCTCGCGCCGCATGTCGGCGCGGTCGCGACGGGGTTGCTGCTGCTCCTCATCGGGCTCGGCGTCGGCCCGATGTTCCCGACCTCCGTCGTCGCCGTGCAGAACGCGGTGCAGATCCGCGACATCGGCGCGGTGACCGGCGCGCTCGGTTATGTGCGTTCGCTCGGCGGCGCGATCGGCGCGGCGGCCGCGACGGCGCTGGTGCTCACGCTGGTTTCCGGCGCCGGCCAGATGCACGGCCTCGACGATCTCATGCGGGTCCGGCTCGGCGATGCCGACAGGCTGTTCGTCGCCGGCGCCTTCCGCTGGCTGTTCCTGGCGCTCGCCTGCGCCCTCGGCCTCGCGATGGCGGCCTATGCGCGTGTCGAGCTGCGGCCGCTGCGCGAGCAATCGGCCTTGGCCAGCAAGTAGCCGGGCTGACGACGCGGTTCTGGCGCTGTGACTTTCCTGAGGCGTCGCTCACGAACGCGCATGCACGCTTACATTTAGCTGCGTCCTTGCTAGCCTTTTCGACCAAGGGGGGCGTCACTCACGTCGCTTCGCGGTTGGAGGGGAAGCCATGAATTTCACGAAGCTTGCGGCCGCTGTCGCGGTCACGACCGGTCTCGGCGTCGGCGCACAAGCCGGTCCGATTTTCCTGACCGGCCATGATCCCGATTTTCATGCGCAGGATTCCGTGCATGCGCAGAACCTCCTGCGGACGGGCCTGAGCTATGTCACCGGGGGGACGTTCGACGATGGCGCGGCGACGAAGTTCCTCTGGATCGAATCACGCATCACTGTGCCGAGTGGCCACCGTGTCGGTGAGGCCGGCTTGACCGCGATCGGGCTGACGCTCGGCGCCAACTACGACCGCGTGAACGCGGCGGAGTTCGCGACGGTCAATCTGTCGAACTATACGGCGATCGCCGTCGCCTCGACATTCGGCGGATTGTTCGGCCGCGCCGAGCTCGATGCGATGATCGCGCGCAAGGCGGATATCCAGAGCTTTATCAATGCGGGACGTGGCCTCTTGGCCCTCGCGGAATGCTTCCCGACGAACGGCGGCAGTTGCGGTGCCGATCTGCTCGCCGGCGTGACGGATCCCGTGCCGTTCGGCTACCTGCCGATCACCGTCGGCTCGATCCCGAACGTCGCACCGTTCACGGTGACGGTCTTCGGCGCCGGGCTCGGCCTGACCAATGACGACGTCAATGACCCCACGCATAATTCGTTCCTCGATAGCGGCGGATTGAACGTGGTGGACATCGATGCAGCTGGGAAGCCGACCACGCTCGCCGGCGTCGTCGGGGTCGATGACGGCGGCTTCAGGCCCGTGCCGGCGCCGGCTGCGCTCGCATTGTTCGCGACCGGCCTGGGCACATTGCTGTGGAACCGCCGGCGAAAGTCGATCGACGCAGGCGTGTCGCCATCGACGCAGGGACGAGGACCGGTCGCGACATAGACCTTCTGCCTTCTGCCTCCGGGCGTCGTGATCTCAGGCGATCACGCCGATGATCGCACCGAGCAGGCAGGTGCAGAGCGTGCCGGCGACCAGCGATTTGAGTCCGAGCCCGGCGATTTCGGTGCGTCGTTCGGGACACATCGCGCCCATGCCGCCGATCATGATGCCGACGCTGCCGAGATTGGCGAAGCCGCACATCGCATAGAGCATGATCAGCCGCGAGCGCTCGCCGAGCGCGCCTGGCGGTAGCTTCGCGAGCTCGAGATAGGCGATGAACTCGTTGAGCACCGTCTTGATGCCCATCAGTCGGCCGGCCGTCACGGCCTCGGACCACGGCACGCCCATCAGCCAGCACACCGGCGCCATGATCAGGCCAAGCAGGCGCTCGAGCGCGATCGGTGCGCCGCCGATCTCCGGGAGCAGGGACAGGACCGCATTGGCGAGGTGAACCAGCGCCACCAGCACGATCAGCATCGCGACGACATTGACCAGGAGTTCGATGCCCGCCGTCGCGCCGCGTGCGATCGCATCCATCGTCGAGCGCGACGCCGCATCGCCGAGC
>JANNTF010000406.1:0-4232 GCA_031403455.1 Alphaproteobacteria bacterium
CTTCACCATCCCGCTCGCCGATCAGGTGAAGATCTTCGAGACGCTGCGCGACGAACTCGCGGGCGAGACGCGCCTGCGGCTTCAGCTCGCGCCCGCCAACCTGCACTGGCTGTCGGACGCCGCGCTGGCGACGGCAGCCGAGATCTCCGCTCGCACCAACCTGCCGATGCACATGCATCTGCTCGAGACGCCCTACCAGAAAGCCTATGCGACGAAACGCACCGGTGGCTCGGCGCTCGCGCATATCCATCGCTTCGGCCTCACCGGCGCGCGTCTGACGATCGGCCACGGCACCTGGATGAGCGAGGCGGACATCGAACTCTGCGCCGCCACCGGCACGCATGTCTGTCACAATTGCAGCTCGAATTTCCGCCTCAAAAGTGGACTGGCGCCGGTCAACCGATTCCTCGCGCGCGGCATCCGCGTCGCGCTCGGCATGGACGAGGCCGGCATCAACGACGACCGCGACATGCTGCAGGAGATGCGCCTGGCGCTGCGCGCGCATCGTGAGCCGGGCATCGACGCTCCCCACCCGACTCCCGCAACCATCCTGCGGATGGCGACCGAGCATGGCGCGGCGACGACCCCCTTCGGTGCGCAGATCGGACGGCTCGCGCCGGGCAGCGCCGCGGATCTGGTGATGCTCGACTGGCGCGACGTCACCTATCCGTATCAGAACGCCGATATCCCGCCGATCGATGTGCTGGTCCAGCGTGCGAAGACGTCCGCGGTGAAGAGCGTGATGGTCGGCGGCGAGATCATCTATCGCGACGGCCGCTTCACCCGCATCGACCGCGACGCCATTCTCGCGGAGATCCACGCGCGATTCGCGGCGGCGCCCAATGCCGCCGAGGCGCAGCGCCGGGACTTCGCCCGAGACTTGTTCCCGCATGTGCGGCGCTTCTATGACGGCTACCTCGACGGGCTTGGCGACGAACCGCATTACCGCCCGAGCGGCCGACTCTGATCGCAGCGTCGCTGATCCGCGGCTTGAGAATTGACGCCGGAAAGAGTAGCCCTCCGTCCAGCGCCATGTCCTGGGCCAGCCGGGTTAGCTCAGCGGTAGAGCAGCGGTTTTGTAAACCGAAGGTCGGGGGTTCAATCCCCTCACCCGGCACCAGGACAATCAGGATCCCCAGCCGTCCCCACCGAATACCCCGATCATTGGCCATCGCTGCACTGACGCTGATGTTTCTCGCGGATACTGCGCAAAAGGCGACGCGTCAGGCGGCTTGCCTGGTGCTCTTGCATGAGGGGTAGCCGCCGCATCCCCAAAACTGGCCGCCCTGATTTGCTCCGCGCTGAGCAGTCCTCAATAGCATTCCACGCCCACATGCCGGACAGATCGGATGCTGGCGGTTCCGGCGCAGGTTTCGCAGATGGATCCATCGAGCGAATGGGAACGAAATCGCGCTCCTCTTGAGCTGAAGTACGGCGGTACGAACTTCCGCGTCCCCAAGTACTGCCGATGACTTTGAACGCACATGCTGAACGAAATCCCGGATACCCATGACATTCTCCGGCATGGGAGTTTCGAACGTGGCTCTGCCGGCAAACACCACAACGGAATGCAGGCATTCCCACTTGAGCCCGAGGGCAGCCTCGACTGCCTTGACGTGCTTATAGTTCTGCCGAAGCGGGTTGAAGAAGATGTAGCGCCGCCTGAACAGCGCCTGCGTCCACGTCCGATCTCGCGCGTCGCCGTAAATCGCCCCCTTCATGTGCTTCGTCTCGATGACGAAGACGCCGTACCGCGAGATGAGCACATGATCGATCTGGGTGGTGCCGTCAGGCGTCGGCAACGTCACATCATGAAAGGCATGGTATGTTCCGCCATCCAGTTCGAAGGCAGTCTTGCAACGAACTTTGAGTTCGCCGACGTAGCCGACGAACCACGGAGTCCGAGTAACCCAGACGATGAGCATTGCGCCTGCGAGCATCGCGCCGATCGACACCGCAGGTTCACGAATCAAGTCGTAGGCGGGCGTGAGGTCCATGGCGCCTCGCAGTGCATCTACCCTCGGCGTGAGCCTACGGAGAGAGCCTTCACGCCTACTTAATTGCGTAACGGGTCATCGGGCGGCCGGTTCTTGAACACGCCTTGTGTTCCGATCACCGATGAATTTCGGTGTCGAACCCCTCACCCCGAGCGCGATCCGATTGGCGGCGCGGCGGCTATTGGTCTTTTTCTTTCGCCTTGTCTTTCTTCGCCTGCGCCGGCGGGACATGCAGCGCGCCGGTCAGCGGGGTTCCCGGGCCGGCGTGAAATACGCCCGTATTGCCCTCGTTGATCTTCTTCGCATTGGGATGGGCGCGCTCGCCGGTCTTTGGCGGCGCCGCCATGGCATCCGCGGCGCGCGCAGCCTCCAGCGTTCCCGCAAGGAACGCGAGCGTGACAAGCGATCTACACATAACTGCAACTTGGCATCGCATGGAATCAGACTAGCGTCGCACCCCTTAAGGCTTCCTTGCCCGGCGGGCGCGTTGAATCCCGCGTGACCCGCTGAGAGCACATGATAGCCTTGCGTTTGGATCGGCAACCCCTCGTCTTCGAGCACACGTGGACCTCGCTTCAATTCAGAACCTCGTCAACGAATACGGCGCACTGATCTATGTCGGGATCTTCGTGTGGACGTTCTTCGAGGGCGAAACCTTCGTCATCTTTATGGGCATGGCCGCGCATCACGGCCTCCTCGTCTGGGGCTGGGTGTTCGCCTGCGCTTGGATCGGATCGTTCTGCGGCGATCAATGCTGGTTCTGGATAGGTCGGCGCTGGGGCCCGCAGCTGCTCGACCGCTATCCGCGCTGGAAACCCGGCGTCGAGTCGGCACTGAGCATGCTCCGGCGCTTCGACACGTGGTTCATCCTGTCGTTTCGTTTCATCTACGGGGTGCGCAACGTCGCCTCTTTCGCGATGGGAACCTGCGGCGTCAATCCGCTGCGCTTTGCCGCGCTGAATTTCTTCGCCGCCTTCGTCTGGGCGCTCAGCTTCTCCGGCGTCGGGTTCGTGTTCGGCCGCGCGCTCGAGAAGATGATTGGCAACATCGTGCTGGCCTTCGGCCTGACGATGCTGGCGATGTTCGCGCTGGTCTTCCTCGGCGGCTATCTCGCCAAACGGCGCAAGCAGCGTCAGCTCACCACGCCGCCCGCCGGCGGCGCGAAGCAGAGCGGCAGCGGGCAATCGCATTGATCATGCGCCACCGCGCCAGGGCAGGCGCGGCCCGAGCGTGATCGTCAGCGCGGCGATGATCAGCCCGAGGGACGCCAACTCGGTGGCGCCGACGCTCTCGCCGACCAGCAGGGCTGCGCTGAACACGCCGACCACGGGAATCAGCAGCGTCCCGATCGCCGCCACCGACGCGGGAAACACCTGCAGCAGCCGCGTCCAGCCCCAATGGCAGAAGATCATCGGTATGGTCGCGGCGTAGAGCGTGCCCGCGATCCCGCGCCACGACACCGCATCGATGCCGGGCTGCAGCACATCGAAGCCCTCGAACACGAACCAGCCGACCAGGATCGGCGCGCCACCGACCACCATCTGCCACGCCGTCAGGGCGAAGACCTGTGTCGCCCAGCGGTGACGCTTGATGGTCAGCGAACCGAGCGCCCAGCTGATCGCGGCGCCGAACATCAGCGCCGCGCCGAGCGGCGCACGCTCCAGCGCGCGAACCTCGCCGATGACGAGGAGCAGAAGCCCCGCGCCGCCAAACGCGCGGCCCAGCAGCTTGACGCGCGTCATGCGCTCCCCCAGCAGCGGGACGGCGAACAGGGTGGCCCAGAGCGGCATCGTGAAGGCGATGATCGCCGCGCGACCCGAAGCCATGAGCATCAGGCCGTAGGCCGAGCAGAGATGCCAGCCCGTGATGTTGAAGATTGCGGCGAGCGTGAGCGCCGCGCGATCCTGACGCGCCACGCCAAGGCGCTGTCCGGCGAGCCGCCCGCAGGCGAACAAGCCGATCACCCCGATGGTGATGCAGAAGCTGCGCATGCTCCAGGGCCGGAACTCGTTCAGCCCCCATTTCATGAACGGCCAGTTGAGTCCCCAGAAGACGGTGAGCAAGGCCAGCAGCACGAAACCGGTGCGCGGCAGGGCGCTTTCCTGCGTGCCGGCGGGCGCGACAGGCGCGGTCACGTGCGGCGGCGGATCTCGATGACGAATACGCCCGTGTCTTCGCGTGCACCGAGAAACATGTTGCCACTGGCCATACAGAAGGCCTCGACATCGCGCGGCG
>JANNTF010000407.1:0-1910 GCA_031403455.1 Alphaproteobacteria bacterium
TGCCGCCTGGATTGCGGTTGCGCTGACGCTGGTGGTCATGTGGGTGCTGGCGCTGGCGCTGGCAGTCGAGCGGATTGTGCTGCGCCCCCTCGTCAACCAGCCGGATATCATCCTGTTCATGGCGACCTTCGGGCTCACGTATGTGCTGATCGGGCTTGGTGAATTCATCTTCGGAGGTGAACCCAAACAAATGATCACCAGCGTCAGCGCAACCGCAATCCAGGCGGCAAGCACCTTGTTTCCCAAAAATCCGTTCAGCGCGTCATACAGTCCCACCAGGGTGAGCGCCGCGAACACCACCATGATGCCCTGCGCGAAATTGAACACGCCGGAAGCCTTGAAGATCAGCACGAAGCCGAGCGCGATCAGGGCGTAGAGCACGCCGGCGACGGTGCCTTCCCACAGCACCTGGACCAGGAGGTCCGGCGCGTCGGCCATCTGCACGAAGGGGTCGACGAAGATGTCGTACAGCACGGCGCGCCCCTCAGTGCCCGATGCCGAGATAGGCGTCGATGACCTTGCGGTCGGACTTCACCTCGTCCGGCGTGCCGTCGGCGATCCTGCGGCCATAATCGAGGACGACGACCCGGTCCGACAGATCCATCACCACGCCCATGTCGTGCTCGATCAGCGCGATCGTGGTGCCGTACTGGTCGACGACATCGAGGATGAAGCGGCACATGTCCTCCTTCTCCTCGAGATTCATGCCGGCCATGGGTTCGTCGAGCAGCAGCAGGTCCGGCTGCATCGCCAGCGCCCGGCCGAGCTCGACGCGCTTCTGCAGCCCATAGGGCAGCCGCCCCACCGGCACCTTGCGGATGTGCTCGATCTCGAGGAACTCGATGATCTCCTCGACGAAGCGGCGGTGCTCGACCTCCTCCTTCATCGCCGGACCGTAGCGCCAGAGCTGCCAGAAGAACGGCGCCTTCATCTTCAGCAGCCTTCCGGTCATGATGTTGTCGAGCGTCGACATGCCCTTGAACAGGGCGATGTTCTGGAACGTGCGCGCGATGCCCTGCCTGGCTGCCTCTTGCGGCCGCATCTGCTGGCGCACCGTGCCGCGATAGGTGATCTGGCCTTGCTGCGGGTGATAGAAGCCGTTGATGCAGTTGAGCATCGACGATTTGCCGGCGCCGTTGGGGCCGATGATCGCGCGGATCTCGCCCTTGCGGATGTCGAAGGACACGTCGGTCAGCGCCTTCACGCCGCCGAAGGCGAGCGAGATGTTCTCGACCTTCAGCAGCACCTCGCCGATGATTCGGGTCTTCGCGACGGCGCTCATTCGGCGGCCTGACGCGGCGCGATAGCCGCGATGTCGACGTCGCGGATCCGGAGATCGGCCTCGATGCGGCCCTTGCGGCCGTCCTCGAAGATCACGTCCGTGGCGATATGGGCGGAGTCGCTGGTGCCGTAGAGCCCCTCGACCAGATGCAGATAGCGATCGGCGATGAAGTTGCGCCGCACCTTGCGCGTGCGCGTGAGTTCGCCGTCGTCGGCGTCGAGTTCCTTGTGCAGGATCAGGAAGCGACGGATCTGGGAACCGGCGAGCACCGGGTCTGCCGCGAGATCGCGGTTCACCTGCGTCACGCATTCGGCGATCAGGTCATAGATTTCCGCGCGCGCCGCCAGCTCCTGATAGGAAGCATAGGCGATGCCGCGCTTCTCGGCCCAATTGCCGGTCGCCTCGAGATCGATGTTGATGAACGCCGTCGCGAAGGCGCGATCGGCGCCATAGGCGACGGCCTCCTTGATGAAGGCGAAGAATTTGAGCTTGTTCTCGATGTATTTGGGCGCGTAGAGCGCGCCATTATTCAGTTTTCCGACATCCTTGGCACGATCAATGATGCGAAGCTGGCCGTCCTTTTCGAAGAAACCGGCATCGCCCGTCTTGATGAAACCGTCCGGGGTCA
>JANNTF010000408.1:0-2998 GCA_031403455.1 Alphaproteobacteria bacterium
AGATCGATCGCGGCGTCGAGGATCGGTCGCCCTGAAGTGAAACTCGGCTGTGCAAATGCACGCAGATCGGCTGTCGCCGCCGCCAGCGGCGAGTCCAAGGCGAACTCGCTTGGCGCAACCGCCACCGGAAACCCATCGCCAGCGAGCGCACGGCCCAGCTCCTCCCAGCCCGGTGTTGATTCAGGGCGCGTCGCGACGTGCAAGACGCCCTCCGCCTCGAGCGTGATCTCGAAACGATCATGCGGCGCCTCGATCGTGAGATGCGTGACCCGGTTGCCGAAATGATCCTGGATGACCGATTTGCGCGCCGCATCCGGTCGACACTTGATCTCCGTGCGGGACACCACCTGAGTCGGCAGCGTTCGCGCGTCGAGATGCAGCGCATGATGAGAAAGATCGACGCGCGTCGCATAGGCGTAGCGCGTGCGGTGGCTCAGACGGAAATGCATCACGCAACCCCGAAAACGCGCGTGCGCTGGACATGCGAAAAATAGGTGCGCGTGACATCGTCCGACAACGCCATCAACGCCGCCTCGGCATCCTCGATCTCGCCTCGCAGTTGCATCATGGAAACGGCTGTGAGTTGCCCCGGCAGTTGCGCAAGCCGCGCGATGCCGGCCTCGAGAACGCGCACGGCGCCGAACGCGCCGGCCGGATCGTCGCGGGAGGTCGGCAACACCTGGAGGTGGGCGCTTGCGGACGCCACTTGGAACGCGAGCGATTGGGGATTGGTCGGATCGACGATCAGCAGATCGAGCACGGCGTCGTCCTGCATCGCCGCGAGATAGCGGGTACGGTAGGTCATCGACGAATCGCAGAGCTCCAGGGCCAGACGCAGCGCGCCCTCCCAGTTCGCGCTCGGCACCGACGTGACACCGAGCACGACGCGGGAAATATAGACGCCGCGCTCGATGCGGCGCCCCAGGTCGAGGAAGCGCCACCCACTGCCGCGCGTCATGTTCTCCGAGGCAAAGCCCGCCAGCGCCGCGCAGAGCCGGACCAGCTCGTCGAGCAGTTCGAGCATGCGGTCGATGTCGCCATCGACCCGATCCAGGCGGTCACGCAGATCGATGGTCAGATGATTGAAGCTGCGCCGCAGATCGACGGAAAACCGATCGCGTGCCGCGCGTGACAGACGCTCGATCGTGGTCAGCGCGCCAGCCAGGGCGCGCCCGGCGGCGAAGCCGTGCACCAGCGCGTGGCGCACCAGCGGTCCATCGGGTGACGCGGCGGCGACGCCCAGATCGACGATGCCGCAGCGCGCGAGGACACGGTTGATGGTCGCCATCTCCACGAAATCGCGCGCGCCCACGATACCGCCGACAGCGCGCTGCAACCCCGCGCGCAGCAACCGCCCGCCATCGTCCAGGCGCTCCACGTTGCGACCCAGCCAATAGAGATCGTCAGCGGAGCGGCTCGGCAACTCGCCGACGGTGCGACGAATCGCGACATGCGACGCGCCACCGCGCAGGGTCGGCACCCGCACCGAGGGATCGTCGGCAAGCACCCAGACATCCTTGTTCACGGCGCCGCGCTGCATGCCCGTGCGCAATGGGTCGTTGCCGCTCGGCACGCGGGCGAGGCCGCCAGGCATCACCACATAGTCGCCGCTCTCGGCCGTCGCAAAAACGCGCAATACGAAGGATTGCGGGACCAACCCTGTCGGCCCATGCCCGGGCGCCACCGATGCCACGATGCGCTCCTGGGCCACGAAGGCCCCCGGGCGTGCGCGCAGCCGTTCGATCAGCGTCGCGCGCGCGCGCGCATCGAGATCACCGGCATTGATGGTGTTGCCCGCCGGGATCAGGGCGGGGCGCAGCGCCACGCTGTCGAGCCGATCGATGACGTCGTCGAGCGCATAGGGCTGGCCGCACCACCAGGTCGCGATCGATGGCAGCAACAGGTCTTCGGCGAGAACAGTCTCGGCCAGTCCCGGCAGAAACGCGGCCAGGGCCGGCACGTCGACCAGACCGCTGCCGATCGCATTGGCGACCACCACGCTGCCGGCGCGCACCGCATCCACCAGCCCGACCACGCCAAGCCCGGAATCCGGACGCAGTTCCAGCGGATCGCACCAAGCGCCGTCGACACGGCGCAGCATCACGTCGACCGGCACCAATCCACCGAGCATCTTGAGGAAGACCCGCCCGTCGCGCGACGTCAGATCGGCGCCTTCGACGAGGGTCGCGCCGAGCTCGCGCGCGAGCAAGACGTGCTCCACATAGGCCTCGTTGTAGGGGCCCGGCGTGAGCAGCACGAGGCGCGGGTTCACGCGCTCCACCGGCGCGCGCGCCTGGAGGTCGGCTGTCCACGCCTCGAAGAAGCTCGACAGCGAGCGCACGCGCGTGGCGCGAAACGCCTCGCTCATCACGCGGCTCATCACCTGCCGGTGCTGCAACGCGAAGGCGGCGCCCGAGGGCGCCTGGGCGCGATCGGCCACGACGCGCCAGACGCCATCCGGTCCGCGCGCCAGATCGGCCGCGTAGTGCTGCAGCTGCCATGTCGGCGCCGACGCCTCGAGCGTGCGGCACGGCCGCAGGAACGCATCGCTGCCGAACACCAGGCCGGCGGGATAGCGCCGCTGCGCGAGCAGAGTCTGCGGCCCATGGAAATCGGCGAGCAGCCGATCGAGGAGCCGCGCGCGCTGAGCAACCCCGCGCTCGATCGTCGCCCATTCGTTGGCGCTGATGATCACGGGCAACGGGTCGAGCGCCCAGGGTTGCGGCGAGGCGCGCGGCACGCCGCGATCACGCCGCGTCTCGACAGGATCGTAGAGGTTGAAGGTAATTCCGTCATCTTCGAGTTGCTGGCGCGCCCGCTCGGCGCGTGCGGCGACGCCTGACGCGCCGAGATCCGACAATACGGCGAACAGCGTCTGCCAATGCGACCGGATGGCGCCTTGACCGGTGACCATCTCGTCATGGGCCTGAGCAGGCGACCGCCGCTCACCCAGGGGAGCGGACAGGGATTGGGTGTAGGACTTCACGTCGCGCGCGCG
>JANNTF010000409.1:0-2952 GCA_031403455.1 Alphaproteobacteria bacterium
CGCTGCGCCGTTCGCTCGATGGTCCTCGGGAGCCCGATCTCCCCGCCCTGCTGCACCGGGCTTAGCACCGGCATGATGCCGATGCGCTCGCAGGTCGAAACGAAGAAGCGGCCGTAGAACTGCGAGGCCGGATTGGCGGCATTGAAGAGCAGCATCACGCGCGTGGTCGCGGGCGCGCACTGCTTCAGCAGCTCCAGCATCTTGCCGATGATGGGCACCTCGGTGCCGTCGAACTCCAGCAGCGAGAATCCCGTGGTATTGCCCCCCGGCCGCGCAAGGCTGGCGACCAACCCCTGTCCCACCGGGTCGGAGGTGCCGACGAAGACGATCGGGATCGTCCGCGTCAGCTGCTGCAGGATAGGCACGACGCGGCTGCCGGTGGTGAGGATGAGATCGCAGCCCATCTGCACAAGCTCGGCGGCGTCGGTGCGGATGCGCGCGAGGTCGTCGGTCGCCCAGCGCTCGACGATCGTCACGCGCTGACCCGCGGACCAGCCGACACGCGCAAGTTCCTGCTTGAACGCGTCCACGCGCTCGCGCACCTCGTCGTCGGTCGCGGGATAGGGCATGAGGATGCCGATCCGCCGCGGCTGGTCGACCTGCTGTCCGCGCGCATTCGCGGCGGCGACGAGTCCGGCGAGCGCGATGAGTGTCGTCCTGCGCCTCACGACGATACCCCGGTCACAGCCCCGGCGTGTTCTGCCCGGGCGCCAGGCGGTCGAGCAGGAGATGGTCGCGGCCGAGCTGATCGGGCGAGGTGCAGCCGAGATAGCCGAGCGTGCGGTCGATCTCGTCCTTGGTCATGTCGATGAGATGCGCCACACCGGCCTCGCCGCCCGCCGCGACGGCGAAAGCGGCGGGCCGGCCCAGCAGCACGCCCTCGGCGCCCAGGGCCAACGCTTTCACGATATCCGTGCCGCGGCGGAAGCCGCTGTCGATCAGGACGTGCATGCGCTTGCCGACCGCATCGACGACTTCCGGCAGCATCTCGAGCGGCGCCGCCGCGCTCTCGAGATTGCGGCCGCCATGATTGGACATGATGATGCCATCGGCGCCGCAGGCGAGCGCCTGCTCGGCCTCGTCGGCGCGCATCACGCCCTTGATCAGCAGCTTGCCCTTCCACATCCGGCGCAGCTCCTTGAGATGGCCGTAGTCGAAGCCGTAGCGGCGGTTCTTCTGGAAATACAGCGTGGCCGAGAGGTTGTCGGTGATCTCCGGCGCTTCGGGCGCGAGGACTTCCATCTTCGGCAGGCCGGCGCGGATCACGACGTCCCAGATCCAGCGCGGCCGCGACAGCACATACGCGATGTTGCGTGGCGTCTTCTGGAGCGACAGCGAGAAGCCGTTGCGTCGATCGCGCTCGCGCTTGGGCGCGACATGCGTATCCGTCGTGATGATCAGCGCGTCGTAGCCGGCGCGCTGTGCACGCTCGATCATCGCGCGGTTCACGCGATCGTCCTTGAAGACGTAGAGCTGGAACCAGAGCTGGCCTTCGGGCACCTGTTCGCGCAGAGTCTCGATCGAGATACCCGCCGCCGTGCTCAGCGCGTAGGGCACACCGGCATCCCGGCAGGCGCGGGCCAGCGACAGTTCGGCATGCGGCGCGAAATTGCTGAGGCCGCCCATCGGCGCGATCGCGATCGGCGCCGAGACCGGTTTGCCCAGGAGCTGGGCGCCGAGACTGCGCGTCGTCACGTCCACGATCGTGCGTGGCCTGAAGCGGATGCGCTCGAACACGGCGCGGTTGTTGCGCAACGCGACTTCGTCCTCGGCGCCGCCATCGATGAAATCGAAGATCGGCTTGGGCAGGTAGCGCGCGGCGCGGCGACGCAGATCTTCCACGCTATGGATGTCGGAGAAATCAGGCATGGCGCCACCGGTACTCAACGGGAAAGAGCGAGCCGGGCCTCATCCCGCGTCGGCGCGGGACGAGGCCCTCCAGATCAGAAGAGATCCCGCAATCTCACAGCGTCGGCAGCGGGATCATCGGCATGGCAAGCCACTTCTTGTGCAGCCGGTCCAGCTCGCCGTTCATCGTGTTGAAGAAGATGAAGCTGTTGAGCCATTGCAGCAGCGCGAACTCGCCCATCTTGACGCCCATATGGGCCGGGCTGCGGCGGATGAGGAATTTGAGATCGAACTCCTTGTTCGGCGCGCGCTTGAGCAGGTCGGGGATGATCAGGCTGTTGGTCGCGAAGAGATCCGCCTGTCCGGTGAGATAGGCGGTCGCCGCAGTGGCGTCGTCCTCGGTGCGCATGATGTTGGCGCGCGGATTCATCTCGGACAGGCCGAGATCCTGCGTGGTGCCCTTGGCCGCGACGACCTTGAGCGAGCCGAGCTCGGCCGCGGATTTCACGTTGGCGCTCTTCGGTCCGAACACCGCGAGGTTGGTATCGGCATACGGCGCGGTGAACATGATCTGCCGCGCGCGCTCCGGCGTGAGCCCCATCACGGAGATCACGATGTCGACCTTGTCGGTCAGCAGGAACGGAATGCGGTTGGCGCCGGTGACCTGCTGCAGCTCGACTTTGACGCCGAGCGCCTTGCCGACCATCTCGGCGAAATCGATGTCGAAGCCCTCGGGCTTGCGATCCTGATTGACCGAGCCGAACGGCGGCACGTCGAGCGGCACGGCGATGCGCACCACGCCTTTCTTGATGATGTCGGCGAAGGAATCGGCTTTCGCTTCGACGAGGCCGAAGACGAGCGTGGCTGCGGCGAGTGCAGCAGTGACAAAGCGCTTCATAGGCGTGGTCTCCCGGGGTTGGTGTTGCGATTCAGTGAAGCACGGCGTCGAGGAAGGTCACCAGCTCTGGCGTGCGCGGTTTGGTGAGCACGTCGCTCGCCCGCCCCTCCTCCCAGATCTTACCTTCATGCATGAAGATCAGCCGCGTCGCCACGCGGCGCGCGAATCCCATCTTCTCTCTCAAGGCCGCATCTTCCGCCGCGACG
>JANNTF010000410.1:0-5037 GCA_031403455.1 Alphaproteobacteria bacterium
CAGAAAATCAAACGCGCAGGATGGGACGATGCCTTCCTCCTCGATGTGCTCAGTCATATGCGATAGCCCTGCCTCGTGGGGGAGGGTTGGGGTGGGGGTGGCGCCGCGGGTGCGCCGCCGTATCGGAAGGCGCGGCTCAGCTACCTCTCGCGCGGCGTAAAGCCGTGGTCGCGGCGACATCGACCACCGGCCCCGGCTCGACGATCACCACGCCATAGGCGTCGCGCGCGTGTTGCGCGGTCAGCTTCTCCTCGCGCACATCGGCGAGCACGGCGGCGGGATCGCGGGTCAGGGGATCGCCGTGGCCGCCGCCGCCGGCGAGGCGGACCTTGAAGAGGTCGCCGTCGTTCACGGTCGTGAGGAATTTCGCGACTTGCGGCTGGACGCGGCCATCGGCGCGGCGGATCACGACATCGGAGGGCGCGCCTGCTTTGCCGCCATTGAGACCGTAGGGCGGGTGATCGCGGCGGTCGGAGCGGATCTGCAGCGTCGCGCCATCGGCCTTGAAGCGCAGATGGCGCTCGACGGCGAGGCCGCCGCGAAAACGGCCGGGACCACCGGTGTCAGGCACCAGGGCGTAGCGCTCGACCGCGATCGGCACATCCGCCTCGACCATCTCGGCCGGCGTGTTCGAGTAGTTCACCAGCGTGCCGGTACAGGCATCCATGCCGTCGCGATCGGGCCCGCCGCCCCAGGAGGCGAGCAGGAACTCGAGATAGACGAAAGAACGTCCGGCCGCATCCGTGCCGCCGAACGACACGCCGACATCGGGCAGGTTCGAGCCGCAAGCCGGGATCAGATCCGGCACGGCCTGCGCGAGCGCGCCGAACACCGTGTCGGCGATGCGGATCCCCGTGATGCCGCGCGCGGCGACGGCGGCAGGCGGGCGCGGATTGACCACGCTGCCTTCCGGCGCGATCACCTGGATCGGCCGGAAATAGCCCGAGTTGTTCGGGATCGAGAGATCGACGATCGAGCGCACACAGGCCAGCGCCGTCGACAGCGTGAACGGGTAGACGCAATTGATCGCGCCGCGCACCTGCGGCGCGGTGCCGGTGAAGTCGATGACCATCGAATCCGCGGCGATCGTGACCGCGACCTGGAAGCGGATCGGATTGGGATCGATGCCGTCGCCGTCGAGATGATCGACGAAATGCCAGGTGCCCTTGGGCAGCTTGGCGATCTCGGCGCGGGTGAAGCGCTCGGTGTAGTCGAGCAGATCGCGGCAATGTTGTTCGAAGCCTGCGACGCCGTGGCGCTCGACCAGACGCACGAGCCCGCGCTCGCCGACGATGCAGGCCGCGATCAGCGAGCGGATGTCGCCGAGCACCTTGTCGGGGACGCGCACATTGCGCTCGATCAGCCGGAAGAGATTCTCGTCCGGCTCGCCGCCGCGCCAGATGCGGCAGGGTGGGATGCGCAGACCTTCCTGATAAATCTCGGTCGAGTCGCTCGCATTGCCGCCGGGAATGCGTCCACCGATGTCGGTCATGTGCGCGAGCGCTGCGGTGAATGCCACGCAGACGCCCTCCGCGAAGACCGGCTTCACCAGTACGATGTCCGGCAGATGCGTGCTGCCGTCATAGGGATCGTTGGTGATGAAGAGATCTCCAGGCCCGATCTTGCCGCCGAACTGGCGCAGCACCGAGCGCACGGCGAAGGGCATCGCACCGAGATGGAACGGCAGACACGTGCCCTGCGCGATCATCTCGCCGTCGCGCAAGAACAGCGCGGTCGAGAAATCCAGCGCCTCCTTGACCACGAAGGAGCGCGCGGTGCGCGAGACGGTCAACGCCATCTCGTCGGCGAGGGTAGCGAGCGCGTTCTTGATCAGCTCCAGCGAGAAGGGATCCTTGGCGCCGGCGAGGGCCTGGTTGCGCGTGTCGTCGGGGGCGTGAGTGATGGTGGCCATGTCGATCACGCGATCTCGAAATCGATGATGTCCCAGACGATCCGGCGCGCGCGGCCGTCCGGTGGAACCATAGTGGTGCTGTCGAACTCCTCGATCAGCAGCGGCCCTTGCCGCCACTCGAATCCAAGCTGCATGCGCGTGCAAATCGGCGTCGTGATCCAGCCGCGTTCCGGTCCGAAGTAGACGGCGCGCGACGCGGATTTCGCCGGCGGCTCGTCTGCGACGGTGAGCTGCGTCGGCACGCGCGACGTCGAGGGCATGCCGCGCGCGACGATGCGGAGATTCATGATCTCGACCGTCTCGTCGTCCGAGCTGTAGCCGTATTGACGCTCATGCAGCCGCGAGAAGGCGGCGCGCAGTTCGGTGGCGAGGCCAGCTGCCTGCGGGCAATCGACCGTCAGCTCGGAATTCGCACCGGCGTAGCGCAAATCGATCGCGCGTTCGAAGCGGCGCGCTTCGGGTGCGAAGCCTTCCTCGGCCAACGCGGCGTCGCCCTCCGCTTCGAGGCTTCGGAACGCGGCATCGAGCGCGGCGAGATCCAAGCTGGCGAGCGGTCGCTTGAACGTGCGGACGTAGTGATACTCGACATCCGGGAACAACATGCCCAACGCGCTGAACACGCCAGGCACCGGCGGCACGAGGATGCGCTTGACCTCCAGGAGTCGCGCCAATGTCGCGGCATGGACCGGGCCGTTGCCGCCGAAGGCGAGCAGTGCGAAGTCACGCGGATCGCGACCGCGCTCGGTCGAGACGGCGCGCACCGCGCGCGCCATCATCGCATCGGCGACGCGATGCACGCCCCAGGCGGCCTCTTCGAGCGACAGCTTGAGCGGACGCGCGACGTCGCGCTCCAGCGCCGCCACGGCGAGCGCGTGGTGCACGGGGAAGCTGCCGCCCGCGAGGAACCTCGGATTGATGAAACCGAGCACGATATTGGCGTCGGTGACGGTCGGGATCTCGCCGCCGCGCCCGTAGCAGACCGGACCCGGCGCCGCGCCAGCGCTTTCCGGGCCGACGCGCAGCGCTCCGCCAGCGTCGAGCTTCACGAGACTGCCGCCGCCCGCGCCGACTTCCGCGATATCGATCGCGGGTGCGCGCACGTGATAGCCGCCGCCGCTGAGCAATCTTCCGGCGATGTTGATCCCGCCACCGACTTCCAGCGATCCGACACGATGGAATTGGCCCTCGTCCACGAGCGCCGCCTTGGCCGTGGTACCGCCCATGTCGAAGCTGAGCAGGCTGAGCTTGCCGAGGCGCCGCGCCACCTCGGCGGCTCCGACGACGCCCGCGGCGGGACCGGATTCGATGATGTGAATCGGGCGCTCCGCCGCCGCCGCCGCGCTCATCGCGCCGCCGCTCGACTGCATGATCGTCAGCTTCTTGGTGATCGAACGTGCACGCAGCTCGTCTTCGAGACGACGAAGATATTGCCGCACGATCGGCATGACATAGGCGTTGACCACGGTCGTGCTCGACCGCTCGTATTCCTTGATTTCAGGCAGCAGCTCGCTCGAGATCGAGATCGGAATCGCATGATCCTGCGCGCGGATGAGTTCGCGCAGCCGCCGCTCATGCACGCCGTTGGCGTAGGCGTTCAACAGACAGATGGCGACGGCTTCGATGCCCTCGCCGAGCATGCGCGCGATCACCGCACGCGCCGCCGCCTCGTCGAGCGGGCGCTCGATCGCACCGAGATGGTCGACGCGCTCGGGGATCTCGAATCGCAAGCGCCGCGGCACCAGCGCCTCGGGCTTGCGCCAGCGTATGTCGTAGAGCACCGGCATGCGCAGGCGCCGGATCTCGAGCACATCGCGGAAACCCTCGGTCGTGATCAGCGCGACCCTGGCGCCCTTGCCTTCGAGGATCGCATTGGTCGCGACGGTCGTGCCGTGCATGATCTGCTCGACGTCGCCGACCGCGAGATCGCCCGCGCCGATCGAGGCGGCGAGCCCCTCGGCGATGCCGCGCGCGTAATCGTCGGGCGTCGATAGAACTTTCGCGCGGCTGATCGCGCCTTCGGGACCGAGGAAGACCAGATCGGTGAAAGTGCCACCGATGTCGATTCCAACGCGTGTCTGCATCGTGATCAGGCCGCGATGCCGAGCATGGCGGCGATGTTGTCGCCGAGGATGCGATCCTTCTCGGCGGCGCTGAGGAATCCGCAATGCCGGCGCACATAATCGACGCATTGGCGATAGGTACAGAAGCGCTCGACATTGGGCATGTCCGATCCCCAGACGAGCTTCGCGGCGCCGAAGCGATCGCGCAGATCGCGGATCAGCGCCTGCGCCTCGGGATAGGGATAGTCCCAGACTCCGCCCCAAGTGATCGGGAACATCACCTCGATCAGCAGATTCTCGCGTTTGTAGATGGCCTCGATCTCGGGCGGGAAATCCCAGCGCCCCTCGCGAGCGAAATATCCGACCGGTGGGCCCATCACGAGCAGGAAGCGATGGCCGGGATAGCGGCGCAGCAACACGTCGAGCGCTTTGAGATTGCCGATATAGCCGGCGACGTCGTAGCTCGGCGTCGAGGACAGCTCGATCAGGACAGGCAGTTTGTAACCGACGATTTTGTCCCAGAACGGCCGGAACGCCTCATGGTCGACATTGCGCGCGTAGCCATGGCGCGACATCTCCTGTGCGTAATAGAGGCCGCGCAGGCCAAGCTGCTGCACCGCGCGATCGACCTCGGCCAGGGTTTCCGGCTTGTCGGCCGTGGCCTCGTCGATGTTCAGCAGGCCGGTGAACTTGCCCTTGAACTGGTTCTGGGCGAAGGCGTTGTAGTCGTTCATCGCGCCGTAGCCGCCGCCGGCCTGCAGCACGCAATGATCGACGGCCGCGTAGGTCATTTGCGCGACCATGAATTCCGGCGGGCAGATCATCTCCTGCATGTTCACCGGCTGGTATTGCACGTAGTGATCCTCGCCTTCATGCGTGAAGGCGAGTTGCCCGTGGCGGCCGACGCGGAAATCGACATCGGTGAGTCCGGCCCAAGTGTTGTCGCCGGCGCGAAACAGCATGCTCGTCTTGATCTCCTTGCCGTCGCGCACGCGGAACGCCTTCGCCGCCGGCCGCGTGACGACTTTCTGGAGATATTTGAGATGAACCGCGCTGGAGGGATGT
>JANNTF010000411.1:0-9632 GCA_031403455.1 Alphaproteobacteria bacterium
GGCGGCCTGCAGCGCGCGCATCGTTGGCTGCGCCTGATGGTGCCCGTCGTGGTCCTGCCCTATCTGCTGATCGTCGGGTTCACCAAGGGCCTGATCTCGCGCGAGTGGCTGTCGCTGGATGCGGCGCTTGCGCAGTTCAGCTGGCCCGGCCTCGTGCCCTTCTGGCACTACTACATCGTCTCGAAGACGCTCGCCGTGCGCGGCCTCCTCGTGCATCTGCTGATCTACGCGGTGATCGGTGTGCTGATCTGGCTGCGCGCCGGCGCCAGCCGCGCGTCCACGCTGCTCGCGGCGTTGCTGGGGTTCGGCGTCGCCCTGGCCGTCGAGATCGGCCGTTTCTTCAGACCCGATCTGGTCGCGGATGTGTCGAGCGCGATCATCGGCGCCGTCGCCGCCGCGCTCGCGGTGCAGCTGATGCCCTGGCTGTGGCAGGTGCTGACGACGACTACGTCCCATGCCGAGCCGGATGTCATGGCATCCGTCGCGGCGAACTCGAGCGCCGACGCGAGCGATCCGACAGCAGCGGATCCAGCGCTCGCGCCCGGCGCGACCGACACGTCTGCGGCGGCGCATGCGCCCTCGCTTGCCGGCATCGCCTTCGCGGTGATTGCCATCGCCACGGTGCTCGCGATCTTGGCCGCCTATCCGCTTGCGCCATGGCCATTGGCGCTCGGGCTGCTCGCTTATGCCGCGCTGCTGTGGGTACGACCGGCGGTCTGGCTCGTGACGCTTCCGGCCGGCATCGTCGCACTCGACTTCATGCCCTGGACGGGCTGGATCGTGATCGGTGAAGCGGATCTCCTGGTCCTGGTCACGGTGGCCGTCCTGGCGTTGCGCCGCGCACCCGAGCGCGGCGATCTGTTCCCGCGCGGCATCGCCGGCGTCGCCCTCGGCCTGTTCGTCGCCATCAATCTGATCGGCGTTGCGATGGGATTGGGCGCCGCCGCCGATGCGTTCCGGGATTCGGCCAATCCGTATCTGCATCCGATCAACGCGCTGCGTGCGACCAAAGGGCTCTGGGTCGCGCTGCTGCTGCTGCCCTTCATCGCGCGTGACTGGCGGACGGATCGCGAGACGCCACGCCGCCTCGCACAGGGCCTCACGCTGGCGCTCGCGATCGTGGTGGCCGGCGCCGTCGTCGAGCGCGTGTTGTTCACGGGGTTGTTCGATTTCTCGACCGACTACCGCATCGTCTCGACCTTCATGGGCATGCATCTCGGCGGCAGTCAGATCGCGATGTTCCTGGTGCTCGCCATGCCGTTCACGATCGCGGTTCTCGGCAACGCACGGCCGACACTGCGCCTCGCCGTGATCGCCCTGCAGATCCTGACCGCCTATGCGCTGGTGGTGAGCTACGCGCGCGCGGCCTATGCGAGCGCGATCATCGGCATCGTCGTGATGGCGATCGCGACGATCGTCGCGGCGCGGCGTCCGACGCCCGAGCGGCGGACGACATTGGGTGCGATCGTCCTGCCTTTGCTCGTGCTGCTGATCGGCGGCGGCAGCGTCGTGTTCGGCGCCATGAGCTCGAGCTTCATGCAAGACCGCTTCCGCGGCTCGGGCGACGACATGGGCGCGCGGCTCGCGAATTGGAGCGACGGGCTCGCCTTGCGCGACAGCGGAATCCTGTCGAGCCTGTTCGGCGAAGGCAGCGGCACATTCCCGCGTCTCAATGCGCTGCGTGGCCCGGCGGGGAAAGTTCCCAGCGACTATCGTCTCGTTGACGGACCCGACCGCGCGTTCCTGACGATCCTCGGCAGCGCGACCATCTATGTCGGGCAGAAGCTCGCGAGCGCGGCCAATCAGACCTATGACCTGTCGATCACGTGGCGCGCGCCCGACGGTAATGGCAGCGTCGCCGTCACGCTGTGCGAGAAGCTCGTGCTCTATTCGATCAACTGCGCGGCGGCGCCCAGAATTCCGCCCGCTCCCGGCCAACGGTGGATGACCAGCGTCGTGACCATCCCGCCGCATCCGCTTGCCGGCGCCCAGAGCCCGACATGGCCGCGGCGTCCCTTCGATCTCGCGTTCTGGAGCCTGGTGCCGGACACGCGCATCGACATCGCCGAGATCAAGCTCGTCGATGCCCAGGGACGAAACGTCGTCGCCAATGGCGATTTCAAGCGCGGTCTCGATCGTTGGTACGTGTCGGACGATTTCCATTGGTCCTGGCGCATCGAGAACGAGTTCGTCGCGACGCTGTTCGATGGCGGACTGGTGCGTCTGGCGAGCCTGCTGCTGCTGCTCGTCACGACGCTGACCGGCGCCCTGCGTCTCGTGCGCGCCGGCTCGTCGATCGGTCCGGCAATTCTCGCAGCGATCGTGATCTTCGCATCGAGTTGCCTGTTCGACACGCCGCTACAGGCGCCGCGCCTCGCGACGTTGATCTTCCTGATCGCGTTCGTCGCCTTGCTCGGCCTGGCATCCACTGCGTCGGCGCGCGTCTCGACGCTCCATCCGTCGCCACCCGCGTCCCGCCATCGTCGCTCGAGGCGCCGTCGCAGCAGGGGCGGATCATGAAGGTTTGATGATCAAACGATAGGCATGCGCCATTGTGCTTTCGTCCCATGGCGCGTCGCGATAGCGTTCCGGTCTCTCCGTGCCGCGGCCACCCACGAGAAGGAGACCTCAGAACATGTCGATGAGCATTCAAGATGCACGGCGCATCGCACTCGGCCTATTGGCCGGCGTGCTGATGACGGGACTCGCGGCGGCGCCGGCCGCGGCGCAGAGGCTCGTGCTCTACACCGCGAGCAACGAGGAAATCGAGAAGGCGATCATGGCGGCCTTCGCCAAAGCCAATCCGGACATCAAGGTCGAAGCGATCAATCTGTCGACCGGCCCGGTCGTGCAGCGCGCGATCGCCGAGAAGGCGAACCCGCAGGCCGACGTGATCTGGATGATCAACGACGTCGCGTTGAACCAGCTCAAGGCGGCGGGGGTGTTCGAGCCCTACGCGCCCAAGGGCGCAAAGGTTCCCGACGAGTTTCGCGACCCCGATGGATTCTGGACCGCGCACAACGCGACCATCATGGCGATGGCGGTCAATACCAAGCTGCTGAAGGAGAAGAATCTGCCGATGCCCGTGGTGTGGGAGGACCTCACCAATCCGATCTACAAGGGATCGGTCAGCATCGCGGCGGCGACCAAGTCGGGCACTGGCCTCAACATCGCCACGACCATGTACGACGCCTATGGCTGGGGTTTCCTCGACAAGCTCCACGCCAACATCTTCCAATACCAGTCGAGCGGCAGCGCGCCCGCGCGCCAGGCCGCCGCGGGTGAAGTGGTGATCGGACTCACCTACGACACGGCCATCGTGCAGCAAATTCGCGCCGGCCAACCGATCGAGATGGTCTATGGCGGGCTGTCACCCAACGTGCTCGAGGGCGCAGGGCTCGTCACCAAGGGACCCAACCCGAAGGAGGCCAAGCGGTTCATGGATTTCCTGTTCGGCCCCGAAGCCGGCCAGGCCTTCGCGCCCTATGTCGGCATCGGCGCCGCGCCAGGCGTCAGCAATGTCGACATCAGCAAGGTGAAGATGTGGAAGATGAAGAAGCCGATCGACGCCGATGCTTTCAAGCGCGAATGGGCCGTCAAATACGAGAAATAGAGCAGACCGCGTGAGCGAAAGGCTGCGCGGCGCCGAGCTCGGCAGGGAATAGAAACGAAACCGTGACACAAGTCAGGTTGCGCGACATCGCCAAGCGGTTCGGCGCTGCGGTGGCGCTCGATGGCGTTTCGCTCGACATCGCATCGGGCGAGTTCCTCTGCCTTCTTGGAGCGAGCGGCTGTGGCAAGACGACGCTGCTTCGCATCCTCGGCGGCTTCACCCAACCGGATTCCGGCGAAGTGCTCGTGGGCGGACAGCGTGTCGACATGCTGCCACCGAACCGGCGCGAGGTCGGGTTCGTGTTCCAGTCCTACGCTCTGTTCCCGACCAAGACCGTCGCCGAGAATGTCGGGTTCGGCCTGGCGATCCGTCGTCGACCGACGGGCGAGATCACACGGCGCGTGGCGGAGTTATGCGAGTTGACGCGGCTCGGCGGCATGGAAGGCCGCTATCCGCACGAGTTGTCAGGCGGCCAGCAACAACGCGTCGCGCTCGCGCGCGCGCTGGCCTGTGAACCCGCGATCCTGCTGCTCGATGAACCGCTCTCGGCTCTGGACGCGAAGATCCGCGTCCATCTGCGGACCGAAATCCGAAGCATCGTCGACCGGTTGAAGGTGACGACGGTCTACGTAACGCACGATCAGGAAGAAGCTCTGTCGATCGCCGATCGCGTCGCCGTGATGGAGGCCGGCAGGATCCTGCAGGTCGACTCGCCGATGAACATCTACCTCAGGCCCGCGCAGCGTTTCGTCGCGGATTTCGTCGGCACCAACAACGCGCTGCTGGGCCGACCGCTGGATTCGACGCGTGTCGAGGTAAATGGAGTCGTGCTCGACGCTGCGGTGCCCGATTCCTTGCGCGGCGCCGGATCGGTGCTGGTCTGCATCCGTCCCGAGCATGTCGTGCTGGAACAAGCGAGCGGGTCCCGATCGGCCGGCACGGGAACCCTGACCGGACTCACCTTCGCCGGCGCCACCGTGCGGGTGCGCCTGAACGTTCCCGGCGGCGCCGAACTGCTCGCCGACGTGCCGACGCATGAATGGCAAGGCCTGGGGGTCGGACGCGGCGACACCGTGGCGTGGCGCGTGCGTCCGGGAACGCCTGTGCTGCTGCCCGTCGGAAACGGTTGAACCGCATGGCCGTCGCCATGCGTCATGTCCCTGGATACGCGGCCACTGCAGCGCTGGGGGTGCTGCTCATCCTCTTCATCGCGCTGCCGATCGGCATGGTGCTGATCGAAAGCTTTCGCCTGGCCGGTCCGATTTCGGTGACCGAGCTCTCGCGCATCACCCAGAGTGGTCTCGATCGACTCGACCCGGATGACCGTCAGCGCCAGCTCGCGCGATGGATCGCGAGTTTGAAGCCGCATGAGCGCACGGACGCCATCGCCGCGACGCTCGAGCTGAGGGGCCTCAAAGTGCCCTGGGATCGCAAGGCGTCGTTCGAGGAGCAGGCGGCGGCAGCGGCGGCGACGTTGGACGCGTTGAGCGCGCAGGACCGCCAAGACTTCGATGCGACCTATCCGCTCGCGGTCGCGACGGTGCACAAGCGGATCCCGCTCGCCTTCCGACTGCGCGACCAGCTGACTCCGGCGGAGTTCGATGTGCTGCGCGAGGGTACGCGCCAGGGCTACGGTCTCGACCATTATGTCGATGTGCTGACCTCGCCACGTCTGCTCAAGGCGCTGCGCAACAGCCTCATCCTGTCCACCACCGTGGCGCTGCTGACCACGGCACTGGGCTTCGCCATCGCCTATGGCATCAACCGCAACGCGATCCTCTTCCCGCGCCTGGTGCGGCATCTGACATTGGTGCCGCTGGTGTCGCCGCCCGTGGTGATCGCCACCGCCGCGATCCTGCTGTTCGGCCGCAACGGCGCGGTGACCAAGGGCCTGCTGCACGACCAGCTGGGACTGATCGATGCCGACAAGACCAATCTCTATGGCTGGAGCGGCGTGATCCTGGCGCAGATCCTGGGTCATCTGCCCGCCGCGTTCATCCTGCTCGACAACGTGCTGTCGAAGCATGACGGCCGGATCGAAGAGGCGGCGGCGAGCCAGGGAGCCAGCGCCTGGCAGGTGTTCACGCAAGTCACGCTGCCGATGGCGCAGCCAGGAATCGTGCGCAGCCTGATCCTGGTCTTCATGCTGATCATGACCGATTTCGGCAATCCGTTGGTCATCGGCAAGGACATCTCCGTCCTCGCCGGTATCCTCTACGACGAGATGACCGGCTTCCAGAACACGCGGCTCGCGGCCGCGATGGCCGTCTCGATGATCGTGCCGGCGTTATCGATCTATCTGCTGGTCGAGCGTCTCGGCCGGCGCAAGCGCTACGCCTCGGCTTTCGGCGCGCCCGCGGAGCTGCCGGTGCCGCCGATGATCCGGGCGATGCTGACAATCGTCGCCTGGAGCGTCGTCGGCGTGATGGTGATGCTCTACGGCGCGATCATCTTCGCATCCCTCGTCAAGATCTGGCGCGTCGATCACACATTCACGCTGGCCTGGTATACCTCGGCCGGCATCGCCGGGTTCATCTCGGGCCAGCAGGGCGTCAGCGTGGTGCTGGAGAGCGTGAAAATTGCGGCGATCGCCGCGCCGTTCGGCGGCATGCTCGCCGTCGCCCTCGCCTATCTGATCGAGCGTATCCGTGCACCGGGCGGGAATGTCCTCGGCTTCATCGCTTTGTTGCCGGCGATCCTGCCGGGAGTGATCCTGGGCGTCGGCTACGTCGTGGCCTTCAACCTGCCCTTCGGCATCAAGAGCCTGGCGCTGACGGGCACGATGTGGATCCTGGTCATCAACATCCTGTTCGCGAATGTCTTCATCGGCTATCTCGCCGGACGCGCGGTGTTGCAGCGCTACGATTCGTCGATCGACGAAGCCGCCGAATCGCTTGGCGCCTCGCTGTGGCAACGCTTCACGCGCGTCACGCTGCCGATCATGCGTCACGCCCTGATGCTGGGCACGCTGTATGTGTTCGTCCACGGACTGACCACCTTGTCCGCCGTGATCTTCCTGGTCAGCCCGGCCCACCGCTTGGCCTCCGAAGCGATCTTCGATGCGGCGGACAAAGGGTATTACGGTGTGGCGAGCGCGCTCAGCGTCACCATCCTGGCGATCGCCTTGGCCGTGATGGCGACGATCCACCTGACCGAACGCCATGGTCCGGTCTGGGCGCGCGTCGGCGCCGCCGCATCCGACCGCACATGGAAGCGAGCATGAATCGCGACGAATGGCAGCGACGCAATCTGAACGCGGACGCGCGCGCGCTGCTGGACCGCGACGCCGCCGCGTATCTGCACCAGGCGGGATCGACGCCCTGCATCGCATCGATCAAATCGGCCGACGGCGTCTGGCTGGAAGACCATGGCGGCAAGCGCTATCTCGATCTCTACGGCAACAGCGTCCACCATGTCGGCTATCGCCATCCGCGCATGGTCGCGGCATTGACCGCACAGCTGAACGAACTGACCTTCGCACCGCGGCGCTTCACCAACGAACCCGCGGTGCTGCTGGCGGAGATGCTGCTGAAGCACTGGCCCGGCGGCAAAGGTCAGGTTTTGTTGACCACCGGCGGGTCGGACGCGATCGAACTGCGATGAAGATCGCCCGCGTATCGACCGGCCGCCACAAGACGATTTCATTCTACGATTCGTATCACGGCAGCGGATTTGGCGCGCTCAGCCTCGGCGGTCGCTACGCGGATCGCACGGCGCGGCTGGGGCCGCTGCTCGAGGGCGCGCTCCACGTCCCGCCATTCTATCGGCGCGATGATGACGGCTCGGACTTGCCGGCCGATGCGCCGCGCTGGGCCGAGCTGTCGCTCGACGCGATGCGCTACGTCTTCACGAGGGAACGCGACATCGCGGCGGTGATCGCCGAGCCGATCCGCTCGACGCCGCATGTGCCGCCGGACTGGTACTGGCCGGAGATCCGTCGGCTCTGCGATCAGCATGGCGCGCTGTTGGTGTTCGACGAGATCCCGACCGGCCTCGGCAAGACAGGAAAGCTGTTCTCCAGCGAGCATGTCGGCGCCAGGCCCGACATGACGGTCCTGGGAAAGTCGCTGGGCGGCGGCGTCGTCCCGATCGCCGCCGTGATCGCGCGCAGCGAGTTGAACAGCGCGGCGCAGCTGGCTCTCGGGCACTACACCCATGAGAAGAACCCGCTCTGCGCGCGCGCCGCGCTGACCCTGATGCAGATCATCGAGGAGGATGGTCTCGTCGCGCATGCTGCCAGGCTGGGGGAACATGCCCTCGCACGCGTGGAGACGATGCGCACCCGCCAGCCCCTGGTGAAGTCGGCGCGTGGTCGCGGCCTGCTATTCGCCATCGAGCTGCAGCGCGCGAGTTCCGGGAAAGCCTTGCGCGAGATCGTGCAGTCCGTGTTCTGGCGTGCGCTCGACAAGGGGATCAATCTGTCGGCCAGCGAGGACCGCGACATCGCGATCACGGCGCCGCTTGTCATCACCGAAGCGCAACTCGATCACGCGCTCGACCAGATCGAGGCGGCGATCGCCGAGGAATGGGCGGAGTCCTCGCGCTAAACGATCAGCGCCACGGCGTTGCGGCTCAGAGATCCAGTTCGCGCCGCGGCGGCAGGTCGCGAATCATGACGGGCTGGTGGGTATCGGCCGTGCGCAGATAGACCCGCGCGCGTGCCTTGTCCTTGCCGAGATCATCGCCGGTATCGAGGCATTCGTAGAAGCGCCAGATGCTCGTCACCGGATTGAGTCCCTCGGCGGCGCGGTCGAAGGTCATGTAGAACACCGCGAGCACCGGCGCGAGCAGATGCATGCACAGCGGCGCGGTCGATTTCTCGGGCTTGATGCGATGGCGCATGTCGAAGACGACGATCTGACCCGGCGTCACACCGCAGCCGCAGCGTCCATTGGATGTGATCTCGACCACGACTTCGAAATCGTCGAGCCAAGTATTACCAAGATGGCGGCGCACGCCCAGCAACTGCTTCATCTCCGGCGAGATGCGCGCGAAATCCTCGTCGCGCAGGCCGAGCGCGCGCTTGAGCGCGTCGCGCACGTCGCCGTCCAGGCGCGTGTCCGGATCGGGATAGGGATAGGGCAAGGCGCGCGATGGATCGACGGGATCAGACACGGATGACGACCGCGCAGCCTGCGCGCCTCCTGTAATTCTTCTTGTCGAGATCGTCGCCCCTCGCCTCGTCGCCCACGACGTTCTGCAGATTCCTATAGGTCTCCTTGCGCAGGATCACGACCAGGTCGGTCGGATCCTCGAGGGCGAACGGAAACTCGTGCCAGCAGCCGATGCGCATGCAGAACCCCGCGGTGCCGTCGAAGCGGAAGGCGCGCAAGGCCTCGAGCGGCGGCAACTCGCCGGTGTCGGGCGGCGCCATCACCAGCAGGAACGGCTTGCCGCCCAGCGGCAGGAAGGCCTGGGTGTGCTTGAAGTGGCGCTCGACATAGACGACCTCGAAAACCCGCTTGCGCAGCCGCACGATGCTCAGCTCGGTCTGCTCGTCGGACACGAACTCCGCGGGCGCGCGCCGCTCGCCGGGATAGAAATTGAGCGGCTGTGCCGCGATGTCGCGATGCGCCCCGAGCATCCAGCCGAACGGCGCCAGCGCCGCCGGCGTCGCCGCCTCGAGCGTGAGTTCATGCCGTTCGAGCGCCGTGTCCGCCATCATCGTTCTCCCGCTCCGGGCGCCGATTGAACCGCGGCCGATTGAACCGCGATCGTGCGGGCGACGCCAGCCCCATGCAGCCGCAGGTCGATGCGATCGAATTGCCGGAGGATCACCGCCATCACCACGTAGATCAGCACGTCCGTGATATCGGGGAACCGTCCGGGAACGAATTGCTGCGCCCACTCGATGGCGAAGATAATGGCGCCGCCGATGCACAGCACGTGGACATGGCGCATGCCCATTCGCCCCAGCAGCCACGCCAATGCGCCGTGGGTAAAGCTCTTGAACATCAGGGCCTGCATGGAGAATTCGATGTTGCTGCGAATGAATCCGCGCATCGGCACCCAGTTCATG